>JASLMQ010001021.1 GCA_030746455.1 Candidatus Latescibacterota bacterium | reverse complement strand
ACCTATGTTTGGACAAGGGAATTCCTTTCACGTGATGGGTGAAAATCTCTTTCATCTCTCAGGCTTATGATAAGCCTTTATCCATCACGCGTACAGAGGAATTCCCTTCTTTTCTGCCCCTAGGAATCGCTCAACTTAGGTTTCAATTTCCATTTTGCACTTTGCATTTTCCTGATTTCACCACATCACCCTGAACTCCGTCTCCGCCACTGCTTCTTCTCCGCTCTGCAGATCCGCAACCACCACGCGTACGGCTCTCCGTCCCGGCCTTGCGCCTCCCAGATCCAGGGCCAGGTACTGGGGCTCCCAGTCCCGCGTTCCGTCCAACGTGTAGGACACGGCCGTGGACCATTCCGCCTGTTCCTCCGCCTCTTCGGCGAGCGGCCTGACCTGGTAGGTGACGCGGTATTGCGTGGCCCCGAACGCATCGCGAGTCAGGTTGTAGACCTCGAAGTAGAAATGCGCCTGTGTGTATCGGTCGCACTGGCCCAAGGGATTCGGCAGGATCATGTACCGGTCTCGGCCATGGACGGTGGTGTCTCGCTCCACGACCTGCCGGGCCAGCAGAAGGCTGCTCACCTGAAGAGAATCGCGGCCGAAGCGTCGAACACGAAGCCTCTCGCGGAACGTGCCCAGAGACCCGCTCTCGACATCCTCCGCCTCGACGGCCAGGTGATAGCTGCCCGACGCCAGGGACAGACGCTCGCTCGCGAAGAGGTACCCCTCGCGCAGGCCGTTGTAGACGACGTAGGGCATGGCGTGCACCCGGCCCACCTCCCTGAGAACCTGGCGCCACCCCCGATCGTGCAGGAAGATCCCCTGGGTGATGTTGACCTGCTCCACGCCCGCCCGGGCACTGTCGTGGTCGACCTCTCGTCCGGACAGCGCGTAGTAGATCTCCACCCGCTGAGTGTCTCCCTCACCGCGGAACTGGGCGACCTGGTGCGGCGCCTCGTACCGCTCCCAGGCGAAGGGATCGCGGTAGTGCTCGGGGATCCGTGATACGAGGGACCCGAATCCAAGGGATGTATCGCCGATGTAGGCCGTGCCGAACTTCCAGTGATCTCGGTAACCCGTGTCCTCGAAGATGAGCCGGAATCCCTCGTAGGCCCATTCCTCCAGTCTGGGTCGACGCCGGTAGGTTGGTGGCTCCTGATCCCTGTACCGGCCGCCCACAACTCTCCCCCGGGGCTTTTCAACCACCGCCTCGGGCTCGCGTCCACGACGCGCCCTCGGTCGACCGTAGCGGATATAGGCCTGCCCCTTCGCAGTGGCCCATCCCGGCAGCCTTCGGCCCGCGTCGCCATACCGAAGGTTCACGTAGGCAACGCGCCCGCAGTGCTCCATCAGTCGTTCGTTCAGTGGCGTCAGATAGAGCAGGTCGCGCGCGGTCCAGAAGCGACGCAAGGCTTCCGGGCCCGGTGCACCTCGGAACAGCCGCGTGGCCCGGTTGTCCATCAGCATCAGGGCGGATTGCATCCGTACCCGGCGACGCTTCGGCATCCGCTCCGTGCCTGCAAGATAGGACCGGTAGGCCTGGCTCAGATCGCCTCTCGCCTGATGCGTCAGTCCGATCATGAAGTGGGTGTCGGGGTCCGCGGAGCGCTCGACGGGAACACTGAGGAAGAGGTCCTCGAGATGGTCCAGCATCCCGGACTCGTAGTAGACGAGCCCCAGGAGCACGCGGGAGCGCTTGTGGCCCGGGTCGATCTGCAGGGCGCGTGTGAGATACCGCACGGCCTCTTTTCGGCTTTCTGCCTCGAATCCGGAATCCCGGTAGGGGGCCGGCCGGCCTTCGAGGCCGGTCGCGTCGTCGTGCCCGAAGCCCCGGGCATCCAGGCGCACCATCACCTCGCGGGCCTCGTATCGCCCGGCGAGGTACAGGGCCTCAACGTGATCCGGATCGTCCTCCAGGATCCCCCTGGCCTGGTCGCGTGCGTCGCTCCACCTGCCCGACTCCCACAGCAGCCCGGCATAGGCGACCCGGTAGTCGCCGTTCCCGGGCTCTCGCTCCATGGCCTTTCTGAACCAGATCGCGGCCTCATCCCGGCGACGGATCCCACCTCTGGATCGATACAACTGGCCCAGAGCGAACATAGCCCGTCCCGTCCGGTCGTGCGAAACGGCCTGCCGGATCAGCTCCTCGCGCTCCTTGCGGGGACGCTTCCGGATCCCCGCCTCCGCGAGCAGGGAGTCGACCACACCCCACCCGTCGTCCGTGGCTCCGGCCGGACAAGCGGCGTGAACCACAGCAATGCAGAATGCGATGACAGGGAATCGCTTCACGGTATCCAGTGCTCTCGGCGTTCTCTGCGCTCGTGGCGAAATCTCGCTCTTCGGCCAAGACCTGGCACCCAGTACCGCGCCTCAACACGGTCCTCAGCCCTACCCACGCCTTTGCCGTGATTCTGCGCTTCTCTCTGCGTATCAGCGCCTCTGCGGGAGAATGCATTTCGCGAGGGGCGTTGATCGGTTCCTGCGAGGCCCTAACTTAATGGGATCTGCCCCCCGGTGTCAAGATGGAGCCGAGAGTTTTGCTTTGACTCCGCAAGTGATATTGGCTATCAGTAGTGCCGTTGCTCAGAAGCATATCAACGCGACGCAACTCACCGGGAGATCCCTATGGCCCGCGCGCCGGACCAGGAAGCCCTGCCACTGGATGGAACCGATCCCTTGTTCGGAGACGAGGACCTCGCCGCGGAGATGGTAGCGGGGATCGGCCGATACCTGGATCGCGAGCTGTCCGAATCCCCAGATCGGAGAGCGCGCCACTGGAAGCGCGACTTCACCTCGCCGGAGGCCTACAACGGGTCGATTGCGCCCAATCGCGAGCAGCTCAGGCGGATCGTGGGGGCGTCGGAAAACCGCGAGCCCTCGGAGATCACCATCAGCACCCCCGCACTGGCGGAATCGAGCGAGCTGGCCACCGGCCCCGGCTACCGGGTCTACGAGGTCCGGTGGAACGTGCTGAAGGGGCTCAAGGGAACGGGCCTCCTCGCATTACCCGAGGTCGAGCCGGCGGCAAGCGTCCTGGTCCTGCCCGACTGCGATCTGAGCCCGGAGGCCCTTCTGGGAATCACACCGGAGCTCCCGCCAGGGGCGCAGTACGCCCGCCGGCTGGTCGAGGCCGGGTGTCGGGTCCTGGTACCCGTGCTCATCGATCGCGCCTGTACCCACTCGGGCATTCCCGCCGTTCGAATGACCAACCAGCCTCACCGGGAATTCATCTATCGTGCGGCCTATGAAGTGGGCCGGCACGTGATCGGATATGAGATCGACAAGGTCCTGGCTGCAGTGGACACCCTCTCGGAAATCCCCCAGCCCGTCGGCGTCATCGGTCACGGCGAAGGGGGCCTCGTCGCGTTGCACGCGGCGGCACTGGACACGCGGATTCGTGCCGCTGCCATTTGCGGTTACATCGGACCCCGCGAGACCGTGTGGCGCCAACCGATCTACCGGAACACCTTTGGCCTGCTCAAGAGCTTCGGTGACGCCGAGATCCTCAGCATGGTGGCCCCCCGTCGGGCGGTAGTCGAGGCCTGCCGGCATCCGGACGTGCCCGGCCCGCCCGAGCCGACGGAGGGCCGAGGCGGTGCCGCGCCCGGCGTACTTGTCACCCCCTCTCTGGCCGAAGTCCAGGAGGAGTTCGACCGAGCGAGGTCGCTGGCACAGGAGCTCGACGAACCGGACGCACTCGTCTTTGTGGATAGTGGGAACGGAGACGGCCCGCCCGCCTGTGACGAGACGCTCTCCCGATTGCTCGACGGCCTGGGAATCTCGACCGCGCTTCCTTCACCCGGAGTACCGCCGACCCTCAGAAGGCCGTTGCCCGACGTCGCGGAGCGCCACCGGGAGCAGTTCCACGAGATGCTCGAGCATACCCAGCTCTGCGTCAGGGAGTCGGAGTCCCGGCGAGTCCAGTACTGGGCTGAGGTGGACGACACGTCCCTCGAGGCCTGGGAGGAGAGCTGCCAGGTCTACCGGGACCGGCTGTGGCGCGATCTCATCGGCGACCTTCCGGGACCCACACCGGAAAGCCGGCCCCGGACCCGTCGGATCTACGACACGCCAAAGCTCACGGGCTACGAAGTGGTCCTGGACGTCCTTCCCGATGTCTACGCAAGTGGGATCCTGCTCGTGCCTTCAAACATCCAGGAGGGTGAGCGCCGACCCGTGGTGGTCTGCCAGCACGGCCTGGAGGGGCGCCCGGAGTGGCTCACCGACCCGGGCAGGATCGACATGTCGGACCGCAACGACGCCACCTACCGTCGGTACGCGTGCCGGCTGGCTCAGCGCGGCTTCGTCGTCTACGCCCCACAGAATCCCTATATCGGCGGCGACGCCTTCCGCGTCCTCCAGCGCAAGGCCAATCCCCTTGGGAAGTCGCTCTACTCCTTCATCGTGTGCCAGCACCAGCAGACGCTGCGATGGCTCGCCACCCTCCCCTTCGTGGATCCCGAGCGCATCGCCTTCTACGGTCTGAGCTACGGCGGGAAGACCGCGATGCGGGTGCCCGCAATCGTGGAGGGATATTGCCTTTCCATTTGCTCGGGCGACTTCAACGAATGGGTCTGGAAGAACACGTCCACGCGGTACCAGAACAGCTATCTGATCTCCGGCGAATACGAGATGTTCGAGTTCAACCTGGCGAACACCTTCAATTACGCCGAGATGAGCTGGCTCATCTGTGCTAGACCGTTCATGGTCGAGCGGGGTCACGCCGACGGGGTGGCCCCCGACGAATGGGTCGCCTACGAATTCGCCCGGACGCGGCGTCGCTACGTACAGCTGGGTGTGGGAGACCGGACCGAGATTGAGTTCTTCGACGGTCCTCACACCATCAACGGTCAGGGCACCTTCGATTTCCTTCACTGGCACCTGGACTTCCGGGGAACCTGAACAGAGGAAGGCGAGAGGGCGATGACTGGCAAGCAACGCATGCGCGCGGCCATTTTGGGCGAGCCTGTAGACCGCGTGCCCATCTGGCTGCGCGAGGGCTTCGACTTCCATCTACCGATTCCCGATGCCGACGACTTCTCGCGAGGCTGGCGCGCCGATCCCGACTACGTCGCTCTGTGGGAGTTCGCGCGCGAGCACTGCGATATGCGGGTGGGCTGGACCCCGGGTGGCCACCTCAACCGGACGCTTGGGATCACGCCGACCGCAATAGAGAGCAGGTCCGAGGTGGTGGACGACAACACACGTCGGACCCACACGACGGTACACACCCCGCAGGGGGAGCTCACGGGAATACGCGTGGCCCATCGGGGAGAGGTCTCGACGTGGTCCGTCAAGTACCCGGTGGAGACAATGGCGGATCTCGAAGCGCTCAGGAGCGTGCCCTTCGAGGTCGTTCCTGTGGACTACCGGGGACACGAGCGCGAGTATGAGCAGCTCGGCGATCGCGGCGTCATGTGCCTGGGCATCTCTTCGCCCTGGGTGGTGTTCTCCACATGCACGAGATTCGAGCAGGCGCTGATGTGGTCGATCACCGACCCGGGCATGGTCCACGAGGTCCTCGGCGAGATCACCGACCGGATCCTGGCCTGTCTGTCGGTGGTATTCGAGCGTCCGCTCGATACGATGGCCAACATCGGTGGGGCCGAGCAGTGTACCCCGCCGATGATGTCTCCGGATGCCTACGCGGAGTTCGTCACGCCCTACGAGACACGAATCGTGGCGTTCCTCAAGGGCCACGGGGTACCCGTCAACTGCCACTGCCACGGTCGAGTCTCGGGGGCACTCGGCGAAATGATCGCCGCCGGATACGATTCCACCGATCCGGTGGAGCCGCCCGACCTTGGCGGAGACGGCGATGCCACGATGGCACAGGCGCGGGAGATCACCGGAGATCGGCTGACGCTCTGCGGCAATTTCCAGTTCGAGGAGCTCGAGCGGTCCACCCCCGAGCAAATCCGGGCACGCGTCACGGAGATGCTCGATACGGGCAAGGAGCGGCTCGTCCTCTCCGCCTCCGCCGGTCCCACGGCCGCCGTGAGCAAGCCGATGCTCGCCAACTACCGCGCCTGGATCGAGGAAGCCGTCTCCCTGAGCTGATGTATCCGACCCCTCAGTACCTCCCTAGCCCGTCCCCCCAATTCTCAATCTCCAATCTTCGATTTTCAATGGTTTCCGACTTTCCACCACCACTCATCGTTCTCTACCCCGGAGCGTGCCATGCCCGACTACCCCAATCCCTACGAGCAGCATCCAGACGTCATCAAGCGTTGGATCAACGACCGCCAGCGTCTCCTCCGCAACGAGACGGAGGACTACCTCCGGGGCGTCATCCTGGACTACGAACCGAGGCGCGAGGCCTGCTGGAACCGGGACTACTCCTCCATCGAGGCCTTCGAGACATCCGTGGAGCCCAACCGGCAGCGATGGGCCGAAACGGTAGGCCTCTTCGAGCACGACGGCACGCCCCTCGATCCCGTGCTCGAGCCGTGGTACGAAGACCGCCACATCCAAGCCTGGTGGGTGACCATCGGGCTGCTGGGCAACCTGCGCGGACGGGGCATCCTCGCCCTTCCCAAGGGCAAACTCGATCCTGTGCCCCTCGTCATCGCCCAGCACGGCATCGGCTCCTGTCCCGAGCGAGTCTTCGGGCTCGATGATCCCGGAGAAGTCTACCTGCGCTACGGACGGACCCTTGTCGAGGAGGGCTTCGCCGTCATCGCCCCGATGAACATCTCCATGGGCCCCCCCCGTGCCAGGATAGAACGTCTGTGCAAGCTCCTCGGAAACTGCCTTTGGGGCCTGGAAATCCTGAGGACCCAGCGCCTGCTCGACTACCTCGAGACCCGCCCGGAGATCGACGTCGGCCGGACCGGGATGTACGGCATCAGCCTGGGGGGATCCTACACCATGTTCACCACCCCTCTGGAGCCCCGCATCAAGGCCGCTGTGGTATGCGCCTGGTTCAACCACCGCCGGAAAAAGATGGCCGTGGACGATCCCCGGTACAGCTGCTTCCTCTCGGTCAACGAAGAGCACATCTGGATCCCGGGCTGGCTCAGGGAGTTCACCGACAGCGATCTCGCCTCCCTCATCTGCCCGCGCCCGCTGCTCGTCGAGCAGGGCAAGGCCGACGGCATCGCCTGGTGGCCGATGATGCTCGAAGAGTACGAGGAGACGGCGGAGCATTACCGCAAGCTGGGAATCGAGGACCGGATCGAGATCGACCTCCACGAGTGCGGCCACGAGGTCCGCATGGACAAGAGCCTGGACTTCCTCAAGAAATGGCTGGAACTATAGGATCATGCTGGACCAGATTTGGGGAATGTGGTCCGGTGGAAGGCCTGAACGCCGTAGCCCGGGTACTGTCGTAGCCAGGCCGTGGCCCCTGGTGCCCCGTAGCAACTAGGGAGACCGAGTCGAGCCACGGAGTCACAGGAGAGCCGCGGAGGCAAGGAGGAGCTGCTTGCAGAACGAACCTGTCAACGCCGGATGCCTGACGGTTGCGGGAGAGACCTATCGAGACGTGATCCGCACATGCATGCTGCACCCGTTTCTGACCAGTGCGGACAAGCAGGCCTACGCCTCAGACACGCATGGACGCATCAGCACACCGGGCGGCCCGGTGATGTTCTCCTATCCGGGCATCGAGCACGTGTTCCTCGACAGGGTCCGTCTGCCTGTTCTCCGTTCGGGCCCAAACCTGAAGGAAGTTCAGATGCCTGCCGGTGTCCACGATGTGGTGATTCAGGCATCGCTGCAATGTGCCTCCCTGGAGTTGCCCGACGGGCTGGGCGGAGGCGTCTCCACCGTCACGACGGCCCAGGAGTTCGCCGACCGTGCCGGAGCTCTGGCTCCGGGAAACGAGCTGGTGGTCAAGAACGGTGTGTATGCAGACTGGGGTGATCTGGTGGTGACGTGTACCGGAAGTCCTGAGCTGCCGGTGGTCATCCGCCCGGAAACGCCCGGAGGGGCGATCTTCCACGGGAACACGCGGTTCGAGATCAGGGGCAGCCACCTCGTCTTCAGGGGCTTCCGGTTCGAACATGCCGGACTCTCGCAGGTAATGGATCTCACCGAGGGCGAGAACAACCGGATCACCCAGTGCCTCTTCTTCCATTGTGGCAATCCCGAGTTCACCTTCAGCCATATCGTCCGGCTGGTCCCGAACTGCAGTTTGAGCCGTGTCGACCATTGCTTCTTCACAGGCAGCAAGTCGATCAGCCTGGGCAACCGGGTCTTCGACGGTGAAGAGGCGCGGTTCTTCAACCGATTCGACCACAACGTCTTCCGGGATATCTTCCGCTTCTGGAGCAACGGACAGGAAAACGTCCAGATCTGGGGACAGTCTCCGGAGATCCGGCAGGGGTCCATAGTCGAGTACTGCCTGTTCGACCACGCCTGGGCGGACCCTGAGATCATATCCAGCAAGTCCTCGGGTAACATCTTCCGCTACAACACCGCCGCGCATTGCCTGCAGTCCGCCTTCAACCTTCGGGGCGGCAACAACGCCCACGTCGAAGGCAACGTGATGATCAACAACGCGGATGGGGTGCACGTCTACGGACAGGGGCACGTTGTGGTCAACAACCTGTTCATAGATCTGCACGGAACCGGCATTGTGCTCCAGGTGGGAGTCAGGCCCGGGGATTTGTGGGACCAACCGGGACAGCTCTACGCGGAAGCGCAGGATGTGCTGATTGCCCACAACACCTTCGTCTGCTGCGGGGTCAGTGCCATCAGCAGCGACGTGGCGACCGACTACGCGCCGATCCCCGTGCGCAACTCGAGGATCCTGAACAATCTGGTCGTAGGCAGGCCAACCGGATTGCTTAATCTGGCAGGCAGTGTGGATTCCACACTCGACAGCAACCTGCTCTGGGCGAGTGGCCAGCACTTCGAGATGCAGCACCAACACGGGGGGATCTCACGCGATCCCCTTCTGCATGGCACGGGTCCGGGGATCGAGCCGGCTGCCAACAGCCCGTCCGTCGGCCAGGCGGCCCCAATGGAAGAAGTCCAATACGACCGGTGGAGGCGCCCACGCCCCCACGGTTCGGGACCGGACATCGGGGCCGACGAAGTGGGAGGGCCACGTCCCCCCGACATGCGACCCGAGCTGCCGACCAGACCCGCAATCGCCCCCGCGCTTGCCCGGGGGCCGTTCGCCAGGTCCGTGAAGATCGAGGATAGCGATGGGGGCCTCCACCTCAAAGATGGGAGCCACGACCTCGGGGGCGACCTGCCGGCCGACTTCGTGATGGAGTGGGAATATCTGCCCGAGTCCTACGCGTCAAGTGCTTCGGTGACCTTCGCTGGCGGCGAGGACGGGACCGGTTACACGCTATCGTGGGGCGGAACCGATGACGAGGGGCTCCCGCACGGCTTGATCACCCTCCATAAGGGGGCTTCACAGGAGCCGGTTGTCACTGCGCCCGACCCGCAATGCCATCGAATGAACTATCGTCGGGGAACCCTTGTCCAGAAGCCGGAGCGACCGCGCCCGGAGCGGTGGTACGCCTTCACCCTCATCAAGCGTGATGAGCTGATCTGGGTCGGCCTCGTGTATCACAGCCCGATCCGAGGGATCTCCACGATCCCGGTTCTGGTGTGGAGCGATCGGGGATACATCGGTGGTCCCCGTCCGGAAGGAACTCGCGCGGAAGTCGCGCAGCAGGAAGCTGGCAGCTGGCGCGGCATCACGGTGTGGCACGCCGGCAGGGCCGAACCCGGCGCACCTCGCCCGCCTCAGAACGTGAGTGCTGGACCCAACGGGGGTGGCCGCGTGTGCCTGACCTGGCGCCCCGGCGACCGCGGCCGGTCGAGTGACACCTACGAGATCCATCGAAACGTCGAGCCGGACTTCTCTCCCACTGAGGAGACATGTATCGCACCCCGCGTCCTGGGTGAGCGCTACGACGACTTCACCGTGGACGAGGAGACCCAGTACTGGTACCGGATCCGTGCGCGCAGCCCCTTCGGCCTCACGTCAGGATTCAGCGAGGTCGGGGCGGCCACTGGGTCAGGTGGCCCGATATACCGCTACCTCGATGCGGCATCCGCGCGGAACGTCCGCGCGCCTATGGTCGTGCACCACGATCCGGACCGGGGGGAGGCATTCGTGTGGGCCCCCCCGTATACGGGATCTCCTCGAACGGTCCCCAGGCCTGACGAACAGGCGGAGTTCACCTTCCACGTTCCCACGGAAGCGACCTACGCCATATGGGCCTGGACCAGGTCCGATAACACGATGCAAAACTCGTTGTATCTGTCGGTGGACCGTGAGCCCCTGGAGTCCTACCAGGCTTTCTTTGCCCGAGTGTCGGATTCCTGGCATTGGGGCAAAGCCAGGTGTGGGGGCCTCTCACCTGGGGAGCACACGATCACGCTGAAGCCGCGTGCAGCGGGTGCCCGGCTGCGGGCCCTGCTAATCACCGACGATCTTGCCCTTGTTCCTGCGCCGTAGACGCATTGCGCCTGCCGCCACCATTTCGGGTTGTTTCCATCGAGGCCTTCGAGACCGCCGTGAAGCCCGACCGACAGCGCTGGGCCGAAGCCACGTACACCGATCAGGGCAGCCATAGGGGAGATGGATCCCATGCAGACATCCGATGCGCCGATCACGGGCCTTCACGTAGTCGCGCCCTCAGTAATAGCCGTAGGTGAGGCCTTCAGCATCGGCGTCAAGGTGGTGTGCGCCCCGAGGAAGTGCGCCATCAGCCGGGGCGCCGACCCCGTGGGGAGCATATTCAACCTCTCCTACCGGGGTATCCACTTCATGGACAACGTCCCCCTCGGGTGGCGGGGCACCCTCGACGTATCGGCCTCAGAGGGTCATGAGGGTCCGGATCGGTTGAGATTCGCCGCTGCCGAAGAAGAGAGGCACCGTCCGGTGGGCAGATTCGGAAGCCTGAAGTTCACCTCCCCCGGCTTCAAGTTCATCACCGTGCGCGATCCCCTCAGCGGCCTGGAGTGCACGAGCAACCCAATACGTGTCACGAACGGCCCGGTGGAGGAGAGGCTCTTCTGGGGGGATCTCCACTCGCAGACCTACTTCAGCGATGGGCTACGCAGTCCTGAGGAGCTCTACACGTTCGCGCGCGACGAGGCCTTTCTCGATATCTTCGGCCTTGCCGACCACTCGGAGTGCTTGACCGACAGACAGTGGGACTACTTCACGGACGTGACGAACGACTTCAACGAGCCTGGACGCTTTGCCACCCTGGTGGGCTTTGAGTGGACCAAGCACGACCCGGGCCACAGAAACCTCTACTACCCGGGCGACCGAGGCCCGATCGCGCGTGCGGACGATCCGGTTCTGGGAAATCTCAAGGAGCTTCACAAGCTGGCGCGGGACCACGGCGCGCTTCTCGTCCCGCACCATTCAGCGAACGTGGTCATGGGGGTGACGTGGGAGGAAGGCCACGACCCGGAGGCGGAAAGATTGGTGGAAATCTACTCCACCTGGGGCAACAGCGAGCGGCCGGCAGCCAGAGGCAACCCGCGCCCGATTCGGAACCTGCAGGGCGAGAAGGACGGACGCCACGTTCAGGATGCGCTATCGCTCGGGTACAGGATGGGTCTTGTTGGCGGCGGTGACATCCACGATGGACGGCCGGGTGACGAGATGCATACCCTGCAGCAGAAGCCCGAAGGCTATCGCAACCTGTGGCGCCAGGGCATCATGGGGGTGTGGGCAACGGAGCTCACGCGGCCTGCCATATTCCAGGCATTGATGGAACGCAGGACCTTTGCCACGACCAACGTTCGGACCTACCTGCGCTTCAGCGTCGATGGCGCGTGTATGGGGAGCGAGATTGCGCACACCGGTCCGAGAAAGATCTCAGTTGCTGCTGCCAGCGAAGTGCCCTTTGCCAGAGTGGAAATCGTCCGCAACGGCGAGGACATCATACTCGACGAACCGAACGAGAGGATCGTGGAAGCGGAGTTCGAGGATCCCAGCCTTCTCACGAAACCGGCGCACTACTACGCCCGTCTCACGCGCGAGGATGGGGAGATGGCCTGGTCGAGTCCCGTCTGGGTGGAATAGGTGGACACGAACCCGAGCCTCCTCAGGAAACGGCCAAATGACCGCGAATGACCTCCGTGCTGCTCTGGTTGCGGCGTTACCTGCACTCCTGCTTCCCATCGTTGAGGTCCTCGGGTAAGACGTGGGAGCGGACCTTCCGCCGGCAACCAGAGCGTTCTTCGTCCATTCTCTGACTTTGCTCCTGCTGCTCGGGACGATCCTGAGCTGGCGGCGACAGCCGAGCTTGGGCTGCTGCTGGCTGGGGTTCAGCCTAATATTTCTCGGCTTCTCGATCATGATGAGCGGCCGTGAATCATGGAAGGCCGTTCTCGGCATTCTCCACGGGTACCGAGAAAAGAAAGACAGTACCGACTTTGGAGGTCATCGCTATGATCAAGTCAAGTCACGAGTGGGTACGGCGGGCGCGCACCTTTCAGATAGAGCAATACCACCCGCCCTTCTGGCCCGACATCGACTTTGACGCGAAGCAACTCGTCGATGTCGTGCGGAAATACCACGCCAACGCCATCTGGTTTGGCAGCGCGGGCAAATGGGCGGTCTTCCCCAATGAGTTCTTTCCCCCGCACCCTAAATTAGGTGAGCGCGACCTGCTCGCCGAGACTATCACCGAGGCCCATGCGCGGGACGTGCGCGTCATCGGGTACATTCCCGTGGGGCACATTATTCCCGAAGACAACATGCTGATCCATCATCCGGAGTGGATGTACCGCCCCAGCCCCGAAGGCGACGCTCCTGTCCTGAGGCACCACGGCGGCGGATTTCACCGGCACGTCTGCTTCAACACACCGTACCGAGAGGCCATCTGCGCTTTCATCGCGCAAGTGGTGGACCACGACGTCGACGCGATCTACACCGATTCTGCCTGTCCTTACCATTCGCACCACACCCCGCAGTCGCCCCTGTGCTACTGCGACTATTGCCTCGAGAAGTTCGAGAGGCAGTTCGGCTGCCCAATGCCATATGCACCCGATCCGCACAGCCTGTCTCGGGAAGATCAGGAGATGCTTGAAGAGTGGAGCCTGCAGTACGGCAGGATCGTCGGCGATGTCTTTCTCGAATTCGCCGCCGCAACGCGAAAGAAGAAGGACATCCCGGTGCTGACGCACGGCCTGGGTGTGGGCGACTGGCCCGAACGCCGGATCGTGGAGGTACACGATGGATTCCTCTACGAGGCCGGGGGCGACTTCCTTCATCGGCTCGAGGCGGCCAGTCTGGCCGAGTCGGCGGGTTGGGCCATGTGGCAATACGTCGGCGCCTTGACGGGCTGGTCGCGGACGCAGTGCTTCGGCATGGAACTCGTCGAGGAGGCGGCAGCCAGCTTTGCTTCCGGAGGGGGCGTCCTGGTGGCGTGCGGCGTGAACCTTTGGCTGTCGCCTCCCCACAAAGCCAATCGTGAGCTGGCGGAGCTCCTCGAGATCCTGGAGACGAATGAATCACTCTTCGAAGATCTACACCCGTCACCGTTTGTTGCTATTCCGTTTGTTTTGCCGGTGCGGGCGTATGAGATGCTCGAGCGGCTGCGGTTCCGCTCCGAGCCCCTGGTGATGCGCGATCGTCCTCACGACGTCATCGGCCAGTTCAAGCAGGATCTCGCCGACCGTCCGGGGGAGCTCGAGGCCCCGCCCGCCGAGGCGGGCTGTCTCGTGCGCACGCCCCCGCAGCAATCCTGCCGTCGCGGGGCCTTCTCGACCATGCTGGCCAACCATTTGCCGACATCGGTGATCGAGGAGCGGGTTCTCTCCGATCGAGCGGCGTTGGCGAGGTATCCCGTTCTGTTTCTGCCCAACGTCGGCCATCTCACGCGGGAGGAAGTCGAGGGCATCACGGAATATGTGAAGGCGGGCGGACGGCTCCTGGCGACCTACCGGACGAGCCTGTACGGTGCCGAGCCCGAGGAGATGCGCGACAACTTCGCTTTGGCGGACCTACTGGGCGTGGACCGCGTGGACCCGAACCCCGACCAATTCGCTGATTACGAACAACACCTCTGGGCCGCCGGGACGTTCGACACGTACGGCCGCTGCGTTCCGGGTCAATGGCTGGCCGAGGGGTGCTCGCATGAGCTGTGGCCGCTCAATCGGTTCGAGTTCGTCCAAGCGCGGCCTGGAACCGACGTGGTGGCAAACATCGTCTTCGGCGGGCGCGAGGACGACGCTTTGTGTCCCGCCGTCACCTGCCGGACGGTCGGCAAGGGGCGCGTCGTCTATCTGGCCGCGCCGGTGGAGGAGCTTCATTTCGAATATCGCCTGCTGGTGGTCCGCGATCTTCTGGGCGCCGTGGTGGATTGGCTCTACCCGGAGGGCCGGCCTCTGATGACCGACGGTCCGAATCAACTCGTGATGATTCCGAATGAGAAACCGGGAAGCCAAGTATTGTTTCTGATCAATCACACCGGCGAGCGCGTCGAGCATCTGCCGGGGATCTGGCCGCGCTTCAGCCCACAGTTCGACTATGTGACCACGATACCCGAAGTGAACCTGCGCTGGCGGCTCACGGAGCGGGGCACTCCTCGTCGCGTGTGGGAAGTTTGCACGGGAGATGACCTGGAGGTCACGTTCGACGGAAACCACCTGGAAACCACATTAACGAACATCGGACAGTACGCGATGATTGCCGCTGAGTTCTGATTGAATGATCGACCTTGCCAGGCTGTTATCCCAAGGTCCTTCCCGGCAGCGGGATCGTAAGGCCTCACCACAGAGTAGGCACAGAGGTCAAATCGTGGAGTAGAGCGGCAGTCGAATGCCCTTCCCGTTCGAATCATGTATGGTGAGACCGACCTCCATCTGCCACCTGGATGGGGCAGGGTCCCCTATTCCGACGCGATACCTCATCTGAAAGACTACGAAGGTCTTTGGATCCTAGAAGTCCACGAAAGATTCTGGGATCATTGGAGTGAATGCTTGGAAGTGATGGAAAGGCTTTTTGAGGCAAAGAACCGAAGCACCGGCTGCTAACAGGACCACTTGCGCTTCGGCCTGACGGCAACCCGCCTATGGCGGGTTCGCAAGTGGCCAGACCGTTAGCGGAAACCAACAAGCTTCTTGGATCCGGCAGTCACCTGGAGCAGTCCAGATGAAACCAGAGAAGACGCAGTGGTATCTGCAGAGAATCAAGGATGAGTTCCCGCGTCTCAAGTGGTCGACGTACAGAAGGGTTCAGACACACAGCCGCCCGGATCACGTGATGTTTCTGCTGGACAATGGCGTCGCATTCCGGTTCGAAAACGACCTGGAGGATGAGGACACGAATTTTGCGCGGGAGCGGGCAGTCCTCGATCTCATCCGGCCGCGGCTGAGTGGAATACCGATACCCGACTACGCATACGTGCCAAAGTCGTCGAACGATTTCGCCGGCTACAGGACTATTCCCGGAACACGTCTTTCACCCTGGCGCTTCCAGAGGCTGTCGAAAGCAAGACGGCATTCAGAAGCAAGGAGACTGGGCCGCTTTCTCAGCGCCTTGCACAAGACTCCGCTTGAACCGGTGCGAAAGCTGGGCGTAAGACAGGGGGATAAATCGCCTGGCAATCGCTCGATGGCGAGGAAGCTCTTGAGGAAGCATTGGAAGGATTTGGATCGCAGAGCGCGAGACGTATTCCAAGGTTGGATTCGAAGAAGTGAAGAGATCAACCACGATTTCTCACCTGTTCTCGCCCACTACGATCTCTGGTCCAAACACATATACCACGATCCCCGAACCGGGAAGCTGACCGGCATCATTGACTGGGGAGACATCCAGATATCAGATGCGGAGCATGGACATTTGACAGAACTCGCCAACGACAAGCGGAAGAATCTAGAATGCGCTCGCGGAGGAGAATCGACATGAAGATCACCGATCTGAAAGTTTTCCCGGTTCACAACTGGGTCTTTGTCAAACTCGAAACCGACGGGGGAATCCACGGCATTGGCGAGGCCTCCTTGAGCGGCCGGAACCAAGCCATTGTGGAAGTTCTGACCGCCCACCTGAAACCCGTCCTCACCGGCCAGGATGCCACCCGGATCGAACACATCTGGCAGGATATCTTCCGGGGCACCTTCTGGCGCGGCGGTCCGGTCCTCCAGAGCGCCCTGGCCGGCGTCGACATCGCCTTGTGGGATCTCAATGCCAGAGCCCTCGGCGTGCCCCTTTACCGCCTGCTGGGCGGAAAGTGCCGGGACCGGGTTCTCACCTACCGGCACGTGGGAGGCAGAACACCGGAAGAGCTGGTCGACCGGGCGCAGCAGCTCCTGGACGGAGGGTGCAAAGTCCTGCGCATTTCACCGACAAGCGGCAAGGACGGCATCTTCGACGCCTCGGCCATGACGCGCCAGTCCGTCGCCCACTTCGAGGCCCTCCGAAACGCTGTGGGCGATGAGCCCGAGGTCATCTTTGAGGTACACACCCGCATGACCCCGCCGCAGGCCATCGGCCTGTGCAACGCCATCGCCCCCTTTCGTCCGATGTTTGTGGAAGACCCCATCCGGTCGGAAAACCCGGCCACCTTCGCCCTCCTTCGCCAGCACACCAGCGTCCCTCTGGGAACCGGAGAGCAACTCACCCACAAATGGGCCTTCCGGGAACTCATCGAAGGGGAACTCGTCGACTACCTCCGGGTCGACATCTGTCACTCGGGAGGCATCACGGAAGGCAAGAAGATCGCCACCATGGGCGAGGTCCACTACCAGGAGCTCGCCCTCCACTATACCGCAAGCTCCGTCAGCGCCGCAGCCATGCTTCACCTTAACACGGCCGTCCCCAACTGCGCAGTGCAGGAATGCAATCCCCATCCCGAATGGCTCGACGACGTCATTCTCAACGCCCCCAAAATCGAGGACGGCTACCTGGTCCCCACAGAAGACCCGGGGCTCGGAATCGACCTGGACGAACGGGCCGCCGCTGCCCGCCCCATTCACGACACCGAACCCCCCCGCCTGAGGCGCCCGGACGGTTCGCTGAACGACTGGTAGTCTCCTGTTCTGTTTTCATCAACTATTGAGGGTCGGACAGAATCTATGTAACGTGGCCGCCGGTGTGGCCCATGGGATCAACACCCCAATGGGGCGGCCAACGGTGCTGCCGATGTTTCGAATCGGTGTAAGTAGCAGGGCCCAACGAATCGGCCGTCTGTCGATACCGACAGACGGCCGATCTGGTTCTGGCCGTGCAACTATCCATCCCGCTGCCGCACAAGCCTGGGCTTCCCCTCGTTCTCTACGCCATGAACCTGCGAACCACCGAAGTATGTTTTCCCTTCTCGCAGCAGACGCAGCGGGTACGGCGGACCTCGGATGGAGCCATCTGGGGGGCTCCTCGCCCGGCCCTCCAGCCGCCGCCACTCAGGCCTGTCATCCCGGACTGGATCCGGGATCCAGTGCCCCCTCAGCAGTCAGCCATTCTGGCACAGACGTGTCATCTCAGCCAAGTGGCCTGTGGAGCGGTTCCACTGCACAGCAGATCTCTGATCGAGCGTTAGATCCCGTCCCGGATGAAATCAATGCATAACTTGAGTAGTGCTTCAGTTCGACCCGTGACAAACCCGGGATGACACCCGTTGCTGGCTCCAACAGCTTTGCTTCGACCATCGCACTCAGGATCTTGCTCGTCCCCCTGATCGCGCCTCTGTT
>JASLMQ010001020.1 GCA_030746455.1 Candidatus Latescibacterota bacterium | reverse complement strand
GGGGATCGAGGGAAGCGCGCTGGACCGGGCTGTGCCCGCGCCCGGGGAGGAGACCGAGGTGTTCGCGCAGATGGCCCGTCGCAACAAGACCCACATCGTGCTGGGCATGCTCGAGCGCAGCGGCGACGCAGTCCACAACAGCGCGGTGCTGATCGGGCCGGACGGCGGGGTCGACGGGAAGTATCGGAAGGTCCATCTTGCGGTTGGCGGCGAGATGGATTCGGGGATTCTGCCCGGTGAGGGTTTTCCTGTGTTCCGGACGGCCATCGGCCGAATCGGGTGCAACATCTGTATGGACAGCTCGGCGTCGGAGTCCTCCCGGATGGTGGGACTCAACGGGGCCGACTTCCTGCTGCTCCCGATCATGGGGGACCACCGGGCGTGGTATCCCGGCAAGGGGAGATACGATCCCGAGCGGTTCCGGGTGATCATGCGGACGCGGGCAATGGACAACCAGCTTTGCATGGTTGTGGCCCGGAACAACGCCAACGGGAGCTGCATCGTGGACCACGTGGGCGACGTTCTGGCGTGGAACGAAGGGGATGAGGACTTCATCCACGCGAAGGTGAATCTCAGGGACGGATACCGGGCCGCAAGCGGGGGATCCTATCAAGGGGTCAACTGGATGCAGCGACGGCCGCATCTCTACGGGGCGTACGCGGATGAAACGAATATGGGATCGCTGGCACGCGAGGCCTATTGATTCCTCTGGATAAGAGCGGGAGGTCGCACCGAGGCCCGGCGGAAACATCCGCCGGGCCTAACAATGTACTCGCCTGACGCCTCTGTGATGATCAGCGGAGCGATCGCCACTCGTCGATCAGGGCGTCGACGTTCGCCCGCACCCTCTCGTTGTCCTCTCGGACATTGGTGACGGGAGACAGGATGAAACCGCCTCCGGGTGCGAGGATCGACACCGCCTGGCGAACCTGCTCCCTCACATCCTCAGGCGAACCCTCCTCCATGGTGAGATAGCCGCACACCCCGCCCCACAAACAGATCCGTCCCCTCGACTTCTCCTTGAGCGTTTGAAGGTCCATCGTCCGGTCCTGGGCCGGGTCGACGCCGAGAAGCACGTCCACACCGGCGTCTATGATCATGTCCAGCAGGGGGAGCGACGCGCAGCTCATCAGATAGCCGAACCGGGCGCCAGCGGCGTGAGTCTTCTCGACGTCTCGTCGGAGGCCCGGCAGGATAAACCGTTCGTATTGCTTCGGCGACCAGGTGTCGGCGTTTTCGTACCAGGCGCGACGGACGAAGAGGTCCAGGCCCTGTTCGAGGACGGCATCCATGACTGTGCTGTTCCATTCTTCGATGTCGGACAGAAGCCGATGGACGAAATCGGCCCGGTCTACGGCGGACATGATGAGGGGCTCGATGCCGGAGAGCCAGCAGGCCACATCGCCGATCATCCCATAGTGCGCCGCGGTGAGCAGTCCGCGATCGGACGCCAGCTCCTTCGCTGCGCGACAGCGCTCCGCAAGACGCTTCAGGTCCTCTTCCGTCGGCGGATCCAGGAGATATGGAAGTGCCTCGAGGTCATCCTCGGACGTGATCAGGAATTCGCGGGACCTGGGGATCAGAAAGTCGTCTATGAAGGGGACGTGGTCTCCCCAGGGCCAGTCCTCGGACTTGTGGACCTCCGTAGTCAGGATGCCGGCTGGCGTGCTGTAGCGTTTGTGCAGGATGGGATAGGGCGTGGCGTCCTCGATCGATTCGCTGATTTCGACGCGGGGATGGTGTCGGGGAGGGGGTGTCGAGACCTGCACGACGACGTCGAGCCCCATTTCCAGCTGCCGGTCGACGAACTCGCTCTGGTCCGCACATCTCTGGTTCAGGATCTGGAAGGCACTGAAGCAGCAGGGTACACGATCGGGCTCGCGGCAGTCCAGCGCGGCGAGCATGCGATCTCGGGATGAGATAAGATCGTGCATGGTTAGCCTTGATTCGACAGAACCCGGTCACCACGAAAGACACGAAAGACACGAAAGAAGGGCATATCCAGGTGGAGAAAGGCCCGGGCGTTGGCTCACAAAGGGAGGCATGAAGGATCCAGGCCTGGGCCCGAGGCGGAACCTGGGTACCCAGGCGCTTCGCGCCACTCGCACCCCCCGATTTCGTCGGATTGATGTTAGAACTGGCCACGTGACGATCGACCACGGACCACAGACCACCGAAGACAAGAGACCCAGTCTGGCATTGCGGGGCCGGAAGACCTTCCATCAGTCAGGGAGGCCCGTGTCGATGATCCATTTGACGACGTCGCACTGACGCTCGACGTCACATGCTACGGTGTGGTCGTCGAGCCGGCTGACACCAGGCCTTTGCATCGCCTTGACTGCATCATCGGTATGGGCCATTCGGATGGTCACGGTCATGGGGAGCGACGGCTTGTATGGTTTTGGCGGAGCCTGCCGCAGATTGGCGATCGCTTCCTTGACCTTGTGCGCCGTGAGGGCGCGCGCCTCCTCGGGCGCCAGCCCCGAGGCCAATTCGTAGCTCTCTGCGCGCTTGACTGCGGCGGTGACCACACCGGGGAACAACGCTTCGGCTTCCACGCACGCCGTCTCGTCTCCCTTGACCATGGTCACGGGGATGTCCCAGTAGCCGGCGTAACAGGCCTCGATCCCCATCTCGCCGACGCTCTGTCCGTTGATCTGGAAGTCGTCCCAGATCAACGACCAGGTATGCGACAAGAATGCATCGGGCGTTCCAGCCTTGGCGTGGTGGCCGGGCAGCATGAGGGCGTCGACGGACTCATCCAGGTCGGGCATCCAGCGTCCGGTCGCATCACGGCTCTTGCCGTGGACTGTGATCCGTGGATCGGATATGGCCTCCTCCAGGATGATGTTGCCCCCACCGTGATGGGTGTCGCAGACGATCACCTCATCGACACCCGCGTCGAGCGCCGCCTGTGCGGCACTGTTGACGTCCTCGGTGATCAGGCGACAGCCCTCTGCGGCAACCTGTTCGGGGACGCCGTCGTGCCAGTACCAGGCCTGATCTCTGGTGAAAAGGCCGCTGGTGCCTTCCATGTCCCAGTGCATGTATATCTTCATGATGGAAACACCCCCCATACGCCTGAATAGAGAGGGCCAGACGTGAAACGTGAGAAGTGAGACGGGAGAACCAACATTCTACCGTACCTTATGATCCCCAGACGTGTTGGAAGACACGTATGAAGTTCGCTCCGAGAACCTTGAGGATGACCTCGTCCGAGTGGCCGCGGCGGACCATGGTCTCGGTGATGGCGGGAACCTTCGAGATGTCCTCGAGGCCCGGAGGTGCCCTGTGGAGCCCGTAGAGGTCGGACCCGAGGCCGACGTGGTCCGGGCCGACGATGTCGATAGCGTGCTCGATTTCGTCGACGACCTCGTCCACGCTTAGCGCGCCAAGGAAGAAGACGCCAAAGACGCCGCCGTTCTCGGCGAGGGCCTCGAGGCGCTCACGCCCACGGGAGACGTCGTATGCGGGATGGAAGGGGCTGTCTTCGGGGTCGAGGGGGAAGAACTTCTTCGGACTGCGGTGCGAAAGCACCACGGGTTCGGACGTGGCCTCGAGGGCTTCCCAGTAGCCGGTCTGGTTGAGGTGGCCGACGTCCAGGACGATGCCCAGCTCGTTCATCCGGGCGATGGCTTCCCTGCCGATCCGGGTCAGCCCGCCGGTCTGGATGTGATGCTGGGTTCCATCGGAGAAGATGTTGCGCCGGTTGTGGGCAAGCCCGGCCATGCGGACCCCGAGCCTGTAGAAGAGGTCCAGGAGCTTCAGGTCGGTGCCGAGGGGCTCCAGGCCCTCCAGGGCCATAATGCCGCCACACCTTCCCTCCCGTTTGATGCGATGGATGTCTTCAACGACGGTGATGAGGTCGAACTCATCGGATTCCTCCACCTCCCTGTGCATCCAGTAGACCATCTCCAGGCTCTTGCGGAGCGCGCTCTCGAGCTCGTGGTCCCTCACGAAGATGGCGCAGACCTGGGCGGTAAGGCCACCCTCGAGGAACTGAGGAATGCTGTACTGGCCGATGCAACCGAAGTGGCTGCTGTGCGGCCAGCCCAGATCCCCGGGCGTGCTCTCTGGAATCTCGAATGGCGGTTTCCACCGGTCGGGGTCGGGCACGTCGATCCGTTTGCCCATGCGGACGTGCCCGTCGGAGACGGGCAGTAGGATGTCGCTGTGGCAATCGATGACGACGGCCGCTCTGTGGAGGTCGGCTGCGTGGCTGGTGGCTTCATCTGGTGACATAGGAGCGGATGCCTCCGCGTGCAGACGAACTGGAACCGATACGAACAGGATCTGACCACAGAGCGGACACTTCGGTACGTCCCCCTTCGCTGCTGCGCAGCTCCGGAGGACTACTCAGTGCAGGCAGAGATCACGGAGAAGAGTTGGGACGATTGCGGGAGCCAAAGCGTCTGGCCATTTCGGCGATCTCGTCCTTGTCCACGAAGCCGTCGCCGTTGCTGTCCATCCGGTCGAAGCGTCGCGCCATCGGTCCCGATGCCTCGTCCCTGCTGATCTTGCCGTCGCCGTCCTGATCTCGCTGCATCATCCGGGCGACGAGTGCTTCGGGGTTTCGGGGGCGCATGCCGGGACCACGGCCCCCTCCCCCGGGTCCACGTCTTACGAACTGCGAGAGCTCGGCCTCGTCGAGGGTCCCGTCACCGTTGCTGTCCATTTCGTCGAAGCGCCGTGCCATCTGCTCCGGGACCTCGTCCCTGCCGAGCACCCCGTCGCCATTGCGGTCGCGGCTTCGGATGCGTTCCGCCACGTTCCGAGGGCCAGCGGCGCGCTCGCGTTGGCCTCCGGGCCGTCCACGACCGAAGGCGCTTCCCCCGTCGCGATCCCGCTCGAGGATAATAGCGTAAATCTGTGTGACAGGGATGCACCAGCCCTCATCGCTGTTGCACGCGAAGTAGCGGGCCGTCAACTCGATCGGCTCCGTGGCTTCGGCTCCTTCGATCTCCACTAGGAACTCGCGGGGATCGCTGTCGGATTCCACGTCCACCTTCGGACCTGTGCCCGAAGCGGGTGAGAGGACAACGCCCTTCGGAGGCGTGAGCTCGAACTGGATCGGATCGACCAGGTTGTTCCAGTGGACCCTGTAGATGGGATCCATGTGGAACCCAAGGTACATGGTGCCCTTGCCCTCCCGGAAGAAGTCCGCCGTGACCTCCGCGCGGAGCTTCGCATAGTGGGGCGTGTCGCCAACCAGGGGATCGAGCTTGAGTGGGACCATTCTGCCGGGCGCCTGAACCCGTGGCACCACATCCTGTGGGGCGACCCTACCTCGCTCGCGAGTAGGCATGTCCAGATCGCCCACCTGGGTGGGAGTTTCGACCGGCCCGACGAGCTCCTCGAGGTCTTCCCTCAGCTGGCCGGGATTGCTCCAGGTGCGCATCCGAACGATGATGCCGTCCGGATCGATTACGAACTCGGAATTGGGACGATTCCCGAGGGCGTGTTTCGCGTCATTGCCCATGGTGTCGCAGATCCACGTGATCTTCGACCCCAGGGTGCGTTGCGCCTCGCGAATGTGCATGAAGCGTTCATCAAGTGTGACGGGCTTGACGTAGCCGTTCAGTTCGGGGTGCGCAAGGGCCTTGTAGAGGTAGTAGAACCTGACGCCCTTGGGTGCATAGTCTGCGAATAGGGTCTCCAAACTGGAGACGTTCCGGAGGAACGGCGGTCAGGTGAGGCAGCCGAACACAAGGACGGAATAGCTCCCCTTGAGGTCGGTCAGGTTGAGGGGGTTGCCGGAAGCGTCGTACACCGAGATGTCGGGCATGGGCTTGCCCACAAAGGATTGCTGCTGCCTGTCACGTGAGTCTCTGGGCGCGTCCTGGGGCTGCCCCCACGCGAGGGTTTCGGCACCCAGTACGAGTGCCACCGCAACCGCGCACAGACTCCAGTACAGCCGAGGTCTTCTAGGCAGATGGACCATTGTGTCCTCCTTCAGACAAAGAGACGGATGCATGGCTCAGCGTAGTGGCCCTGTTCAACGGACAAAGATAGCCCAGTACTGGTGGAGTGTCTGTAGGAGTTCTGTAACTGGGACGGGGGTGTTCGGGGGACCACACCATTCACGCCGTGGAGCGGGATCAGGACAGGCGT
>JASLMQ010001019.1 GCA_030746455.1 Candidatus Latescibacterota bacterium | reverse complement strand
TCATCCTCAGCGCCCGCTACCTTTCTGCTAGAGATGGGGGGCTATCTGTACTCCGCCATGTCGCCCGCCTTGAGGCGCGTCCAGTAATCCTGGAGAGTGGCCCTGATCTGCGGACTCAGAATCACGCCGCCGATAATGTTTGGGAAGGCCATCCCCAGAATCATCATGTCGGAGAAGTCGAGGACGTTCTTCAGGGCGGTCACCGATCCGATGAAGACGAAGCAGACGAAGATCACCCGATAGATGAGGGTGGCACGCGCCCCGAAGAGATACTCCCAGGCCCGCTCCCCGTAGTATGACCAGGAGACCATCGTCGAGTAGGCGAAGAGCATGACGGCGCCCGACAGGACATAGCGCGAGCCGGGGATGAAGGATTCGAATGCGGCGGCCGTCATCTTCGCGCCAACGACCCATTCCCCCTGGCCCTGGAATTCCGGCGCCTGATAGGCGCCTGTGATCATGCAGACCATGGCGGTCATCAGGCAGATGATCACGGTATCGATGAAGGGCCCGATCATGGCGACCATCCCCTCGCGCGCCGCTTCGCTCGTCTTGGCTGCCGAGTGGGCGAACGCGGCAGATCCGAGCCCCGCCTCATTGGAGAAGGCGGCTCTCTTCACGCCCGTGACCAGCACGCCCAGGAGCCCGCCATAGATCGCCTGGGGACTGAGCGCCTGCCGGAAGATGGTGGCGAGCAGGGAGGGGATCTCGGTGACGTGAGACAAGATGATGATCAAGGAGGTCGTGACGTACAGAAGGCACATGAACGGCACGATCCGCGACGTGACCCGTCCGATCCGGCGGATCCCGCCGATGATGACGAGGGCTACGAACACGGAGAAGAGCAGCCCCATCACCCAGTTGTGGGTTCTGAAGAACGGGGAGACGGTGCTCAGTATCTCGAGGGTCTGGTTGGCCTGGAACATGTTGCCGCCCCCCAACGACCCCCCGATCGTCAGGAGCGCGAAGAGGACCGCCAGCGTACGCCCCAGGGGCCTGAGACCCTTGATGGCAAGGCCGTGCTCGAGATAGTACATGGGGCCTCCCGAGATGTGGCCATCGGGATGGACCTGTCTATACATGACCGCGAGGGTGCACGATGCGAGCTTGGACGACATTCCGAAAAGGGCCATTACGATCATCCAGAAGACGGCGCCGGGCCCCCCGAGGCCGACCGCAATGGCAACGCCTGCAATGTTCCCCAGGCCGATGGTGGCCGAGAGTGCGCTCGTGAGGGCCTGAAAATGCGAGATCTCCCCTGGATCGTCAGGATCGTCGTAGTGACCGCGGATGATGCGGATCGAGTGACGGAATCCGCGGAGTGAGATCCACCGGAAGAAGAACGAATAGTAGACGCCACCCGCGACGAGGATCAGCACGATCAGCGGGATTCCGGTGCCGAAGTCGGCGAACAGGATATCCGCCATCAGGCTGACGGTGTCGCCCAGGAGATCGTTCAGTTTCTCGATGCTGTGTTCGACCCACCCGGTTGCGCCCGCGGGCTGCGCACTGGCCAGCCAAGGTTGCCCGGCGAGGGATTCTCCCCAGAAAAAGGGCGCAATCAGACACAGGGCCAAGATCACGGCACCGGGGCGAAGGAGGCATCTAGGCATGGACACGGTCCTTTCCGCAAGATCGTGCTACCGATGGCGTGGAAACGACGTTGCTTCCGTCGCGCCAGTCACGATGGCGGTTGACAAGGGGACGGGTTCTGTGCTTGATTATCAGGGATCAGATAGCCCGTAAATGGTGGAACCAAAGGCCTTGAAAGGCATATCATAGGTAAGGCCCCGAGTTCTGGCAAGCACTTTGAGACGCAGGTCGGTGCAGGGGGGTGGTTCCTACCTCGCAGATGGAGTCTGCGAGCCGACCTCGAGGGCTACAGGATCCCCTGCCGATCCAGCTCGTTGTGGACCAGGACGACGCACTGTGAGGCGAACAGGGACCTTGGGCCGACGGAGATGGGCTGTAACCCGATCCGGCGCAAATACTTGGCCGTCTTTTTGGGCATCGAAAGGTGGTCCGTGAACACGAAGGTGCTGTCCGACGAGAATTCGACCTCTCGGATGTCGGGTCCTCTTGGGGAGAGCACATAGGCGGCCGAATGGGCGGCCCTTTCCCGCACCAGGGTTTCGAATCCCTTCTTGGCCACGAATGCGCCGCTGGGGGCCTGGACTTCCTCACCCAGGGCAATTCCCCTGCCTGCCCCTAGGGCGTCCTGGAGGGTCTGGCAGAGGCTGCGTTCGTCGAATCCCCCGATAGACCCGAGAGACCCGCTCTCCAGCCGGACGGCCTTCGGCGGGTCCGATGGACCGTCAAGGACGATGTGTATGGTGACATCGGAGCGAAGCCGGTTGGCACAGAACAGGGCGTTTGCGATGCAGTGCGCGACGATCTCCAGCCTCCCGGCCCGGCTGAGGTCGTCCAACGAAAAATCGGGGGTGGTCGGCCCCCTTCTCGCTCTGAGTATGAACTCTCTCATCGCCCTTCCGAACGAAAGGATATCGGCATGATCCTGAGATCCGCACGGAAGCTCTTGATGGGCCTTGCCCCGCTCCTCGGCCTCCTCGCAGCGTTTCCGGGCCACTGCGATGCCGGTGAGAAGGTGTCCACCGGCCACACTCAGACCGACTCGGCGATTGTCATCGTCCAGCGCAGATCGAAGAAGGTGAAGACGTGCCGTGCGGAGGTGGCGACGGTGCTCAATGTGATGGACCAGCAGATGGAGATCAGGGATTCCGCCGTATTCCAGACTCCGGGCAGGATGCACCTTGTGAAGACGCTTCCCGGCGACGTGAAGCAGACCGTGGTCTCAGATGGGGGAATCCTGTGGATCGATGACCCGGAGGAGAAGACGGTCGTGCGGATCAACCTGTCGCGGGTCTATCGGGCAACAGGACGAGAGGCAGACGCCTACCAGCCCGATCCGACCCGTCCCTTCAGGGGGATCCGATGGACGACCATTCGGTACGTGAGAGAGGAGAAGCTCGAGGACCTGAGGCGGCTCGTCTTCGAGGCCGTGCCCGAGGTTACGCTGTGGCACGCCGAGCTTCCCGTGGCTCCAGCGCGCGTGGAGTTCTCTATCAATCCGCGAGACGGCCTGCTCCGGACCTTCACCTATCTCGACACCTCGGGTGCGGCGATCATCTCACAGGTGTTCAGTGAGGTCGAAGTGAACCCAACGCTGGATCCCAAGCAGTTCGACTTCGTGGTCCCAGCGAATTCGCACATCATGGACAGGACCGACAGCGTTGTCGAGCTTCTCAAGGCGGCAGAGGCGAGGGTGGGGCGGGGAGGGGAGTGAGAAATGCCAGCGAGGCCCGGGTCCCTTCACTGGATGACGTATTCCGAAAAGTAGATGGTCTTGATCGGCGGCTTGTTATCCACGCCCTCGATTACCATCTCGGGTTTCGTCCATCCCAGCATTGCGTTCATCTGGGCGAGGATTTCCTCCCGCGCCTCCTCGACGACCTTCGGTGTTCGGAGTTCCTCCCTGCTGTACACGCTGAAGACGTCGATAATCAGGTTCTTGACCTGCGGGACACGCCAGGGCTTGTTGAGGACCTCATCGCGAACGAGGTCCTCATCGTTGATGGCGACGTCGACCTTCACAAGCAGGAAGTACCGGCCTCCGCTGTCCAAGGGATTGATGATCATCGTGGGCAGGAAGTCCTGAACCGACTCCGCCCGAAGGGTATCCGGGGCTTCCCATCCCGGGATCCCCGCCTCCTCGATATCCTCTTTAGGCACCTCCCTGATGAAGAAGAACCAGACGATGCCGCCGATGAGCGCGATGAGGACGAGCGCAGCGACGGCGATCGCCACGACATTCAGTTCCTCGTCGTCGTCGTCGTCGAGGATCTCATCATCTTCGATAGCCATGGATCCGCGCCTCTCGAAATCGGGCGCGACCAGGGCAGTCCCCTGGAACTCGCGCCCTTCCATCCACTTTTCAACACCCGGGCCTCAGTACCAGAAGATAAGGCCCTCGTAGGGCACGAGGCAACCGCAGATTTCGGGCTCCGACCCAATCTGTTTCGCTTGGTCCTCTCACTCGGCTTCAGCCGGACCTGAAGCGGCGGCTGCCGAGTGTCCAACACGCTACCAGGATCGGACCTCGACATGGAATCCGTGCTTGATGACGCCGTTGTAGCCCAGATCCGGGACGCAGTAGATCCCGGCCGCTTGTTGGACACCGCCATCGCACTGATCGAGGTGCCCAGTCCCACGCTCAGTGCGGGGGATGCCGCCGATCGGTTGGCCCGTCTTCTGGTGGATGATGGCTTCGCGGTTG
>JASLMQ010001018.1 GCA_030746455.1 Candidatus Latescibacterota bacterium | reverse complement strand
ATTTGAGCACAGAATTAAATTCTGTGTTCAGGGGGGGTCTTATTATGGGGTTTAGCGCATCGTCATGTACCCCGGCCGCCGCGGGTTTGCGCGGGCAGTAGGCTTTTTTGATCTTCCGCTCGATATCCTCGGGATCCAGGTTCATCGTGTCGCGGTCCACATCGGCGAACACGGCCATCGCCCCTGTAGGCGCGATGATGCTCGCCCCGGCGATGAACGTGTAGGAAGGCGCGATCACCTCGTCGCCTGGTCCCGCGCCGGCTGCAAACAGGGCCGTGTGCAGCGCCGCGGTTCCGCTGGTGAGCGCCATCCCGTACTTGGAGCCGACATAGTCCGCGAATTCGCGCTCGAACTCGGCAACAATCGGCGAGTTCGAGGTCTCGCCTTTTCGCATCAGGTCAACGACGGCGGCCATCGCCTCCTCGCTCACCGATGGAACCGCGAACTTCGCCCGGTCCACCGTCACCGTCTTCGGCCCGCCCATCAGTGCCAGCTTTGCCATCTGCTTCTCCTCTCCCCTGTTCGTGCACCCCATCCGAACCATGCGATACTGGTCTGTCCCTGCTGTCTACTGGTCGAAGTCGGGCATCGTCCCCCCGCAGAACTCGAAGACCGTCCGGGTGATGTCCACCGGCTCCCGTCCCGATGCGATCAGGCCGTCTATTATGCGCTGGTTCATCGGCCACGGCCACAGGTCCTCGTCCGTCAGCCTTCCGTCCACGTAGCGTTTCATAATCACTGCACCGGTCTGGAAGCCGCTCATCCTGGGGTCGAGGATGTGGTTCCCGTTCCGCGTCAGCTCCGACCCGTCGACCGATCTCAGAATCCCTTTGGCCTGCCATTCCTCGTGGACCTGAGGGTCCTGCCCGCCGATGAGGGTCAGATTAGCCGCGCGGTTCAGCTCCGCCTGCTTCGGGTCTCCAAGTTGGATCACCGTGATGCTGTCGTGGCTGCCCGGCTCGATCACCGCCATACAGTCCCGGATCTCGATCCCCCTGAGGCGCAGGTTGTAGGGCCCGATCCACCTCTTGTAGGAGGAATGGAACCGCTCCCCCTCTCTGAGATAGCCGATGCACCCCAGAAACCTGGCGTGCGCCACCTCCTCATATCCCTCGTCGAAATCGTCGTGCGAGAAGATGCCGCTGGGCATCCGCACCGTGTAACCGGTGTAGGTGCCTCCACCTCTGTCCCGATAGGGTCTTCCTCTGTAGTCCAGAAGCTCGTAAGTCTCACTCATCCCCATCGAATTCCACGCGCCGATGCAGTTCTCCGCCAGGCCGTGGTAGCTGTTGTAGCTCAGCGCGAAGGTCTTCTTCGGGCCGGTGCAGTGGGAGCCCTCCCACCGTCCCCAGCACCTTCGAAAGGTGACGTGGTTGCCCTGCTGGGCGTTCGAGAAGGTCTTCCTGGCGGTCCCCCATCCCGCGCAGTCCTCGAACAGGATGCCGTCGCCGTGGTGGGCGCCGAAGACGTTCGTGTTTCCGTCGTAGGCGTCCCAGGCACAGATTCTGCGGAACGTATGGTGGGAGCCTCGCCAGACGGTCACCACGCTCTGCTTTGCGTTATGGGCATTGAAGCCCTCGAAGACGAAGTGGTCGTTGTCCCGAAGCATCACCGGGTTGTGCGTGCCCTCCCCGTCGATCTCGACCTCGCCATCGTTGGCCGCGACGATGGCAATGGGTCTACCGGGTGCCCCACTCAACCCCTTGGGGGGATCGAGCATCGAATCCTCACCGCGATAGAGCCCGTTCTGAAGTACAAGCGTGTCCCCCGGGGCCGCCAGACCCCAGAAATCACCGACCCGGAAGGCGCTCTCAGCCGATAGTCCATCGCCACCGCCTTCCGGCGAGGCGTAGTAGGTTCGCGCGGTGGCCAGGTGGGGCAGACACACGAGGCACAGCAGAGACGCCACGACCGCCCCGGCCTTCACGCTCGACCACCACACGATGACCCCGTCCAGGCTCATCTCTTCGCTCCTCGCCGCCTGGCTGGCGGACGACGCACGACGGCGTCGGCGAACAGCCTCTCGAGCCCGGGAAGCAGGGGACCGCACCAGACACTGGGCAGATAGCTGTTGGTCTCGTATCCGCCGCGCATCATCTCGTGGCTGTCGGGCGTGTACCCGATGCAGCCGCTGTTGTAGCCCAGCAACACCCCCGTCTTCGGAGCCACAGCGGACTCCACGATCGACCCGAGGCCGCACAGCGGCTCGACATCGAGCCCGATTAGGGCCAGCTCGCGGTTCAGCCAGAGCGTCTGCACGTGAAAATCGACGTGGTCGGGGATCTTCTCTCCCCTGTCAAGCCGCCCCAGACAGGCCTCGGCGTACTGCTGCTGCAGCCCCCCAGCATCCGCCAGCGGCTTGAGCTGCTTGCGGCTGGTGTAGCGCTTCTCACAGGGCGCGTGGGCCACATTGATCTTGCCGATAAGCGTCAGGTCTTCGACCTCGCGCAGCGCCGTGGACGTCAGCACAGCCATCATCTCCGCCATCAGCTCGTCGCCGATCACCGAGAGCTCGCCGTGCTTCATCGCCCGCCAGTGGTCCTCTTCCCTCACGTGATGCGGACGCGCGTCGGCGCCGGATCCCTGCAGGAAGAAGGGAACGACGTCGGGCCCGAATGTATCGGAGAAGGCGGCCCGCCATGCTCCGGGGAAGTCCGCCGTGATCGCGTGCTGAGCCCCTGTGGCCACCGGATGGCACGAGATCCGCATCCCCACGCCCGCCAGCTCGCCCGTGGCCTTTTTCAGCGCGAGCAGATGCAGACGGTTGTCTACCGGGCCACCCGGGTTCGGCGCATTGGCCACTCCACCCTCGCGCTCCGGCCGCCGGTTCATCGGTAGCTGCGTCTTTCCCTCACCGAACCAGAGCGAGCCATCGGCCAGGTTGTCGACAGCCTCGTTGGCCGCCTCCAGGACCTCACAATAGAGGAAGTCCCGGTACTGGTCGGCCGTGCTTGCGCGGAAGCCGGCCCAGTACAGCGATGGACTGGGAAGACGAGGGCCGCCGTGCGTGTGGGATGCGTTGAGCATCACGTTGTCGGGCGCACAGCCTACGGCCTTGCCCACCTTCGCCAGGAGTTCGGAGAGGGTCCCGTCGTTCGGGAAGGTGCAGATGTCGGCGGCGGCCAGCAGCGCACGGTTCTTCCCCTCCTCCAGCACGACGGCCGTGAGGGTCAGGGGGTCGTTGATGCGGTCGTAGGTGTCTTTGCGTCCGGCGTACCCGTGCATGTGGGTGTAGAAGGGTGGGGTGATGTCTCGACGCCCGATTCCAAAGCGCATGGTCTACTCCTCCTTCAGCTTAGTGCCTGCCCTGTGGTGATGCTCCTAACTCCATCTAGGGCTCCTGTGTCACCGGCTCGGGATCGCTCTCCGGCAGTCCCACGGCGTCCCAGAACCGGGTGGTCCCAAACGGGTCCCGCCGCAGATCAGGGAGGCCGATGGGCGTGCCCCCGAGCTCAGCGGAGCGATTGGCCACGATCCCGGGCAGGAAGTACTCGATGCCGCGATAGACATCGATCGGAGGCGGCTCCCCTTTGAGAACGGCGTTGATGAAGAACTGACCTATCTTCGCGTCCGTGCCCCCGTGACCCGTGCTCGGATCATCATCTGGAGCCGAGGTCCCGATGGGAAGCACCTCCCATCCCTCCTTCTCGTCCCGGTCTCGGTCGAGCCGCCTACAGCGGCCTTCGTACCCAAAGAACTCAGCGCCGCCCTCGGTCCCGAAGATGCGGTAGCGGTGTTCGCCAGGCCGCCGGGTGCTGAGGGTCACCAGGATCTTGATCAGCGTCCCCTTCTCAGTGGTGAAAAGCGCGATCTGGCCGTCGGACCTCAAAGGGGTTTCCGGACACCGCCAGGGTGCGCTGCGGCACGTAACCGACACGCACCGGTCGTCCAGCACCTCCAGCAGAGGCCCCAGATCGTGGGTGAGGTACTGGATGGGAGGCTGGTCTGCCCGCCAGAGCGGCGTGAAGTCCGTGCGTCCCTCCTCCCTGGCCTTGCTGGGCTTCATCCGGCCGCCGTTGGGGGCGACAAGCGTGTAGGGCAGGTAGTGGATGTACTCCGCCTCGGCGATCGAAATGGGTCCGAAGCGGTCCTCGACGATCCACTTCCGCCAGTACCGCAGGAAATCGTAGAAGCACGAGTTCTCGGCCAACATATAGGTCTTGTTGTGCAGCTCAACGGCGTCGCGCAGCCGGACGGCCTCCTCCTCCGTGTAGCCCCCGGGGATCTCGGACAACACGTGACAGCCGGCGCGCATCGCCTGGATGGAATGCTCGACCTGCTGCTTGCCGTTGGTCGACACGACGATCGCATCCGGCTTCATCTCCAGGAGGTCCTCGAACTCGGGAACCACCCATGTCTTCGCACCGACCGAAGCGATATGTTCCTCGGCACGTTCCCTTCTCATCTCGAATCGGTCGGCGGCGCCGATGACCTCGGCCTCCTCCAGATTCAGGAAGTTTTTGAGATGGCCCGATCCGCGCCCGAGTCCCAGGATCCCGATCTTCAGCTTCTCCACTTCCACCCCCTTGTGCTAAGTTCTGGTGCTGTCGTCCGTTGTGGATGCTTCCTGCCCTTCCCTGGGGCTTGCGCCCCAGGCTATATACTGTCGCCCCTTCGGGGCTATCCGGCTCCGTGCGATTCCGCGTTCCCGGGGCTGACGCCCCGGGCTAATTACTACCGCCCCTTCGGGGCTTGTTCCCTCAACCGCTACGCTTCTCTTCGTGTCCTTCGTGCTCTTCGTGGTACGCGCTTCTTGTCTTTATTGGGGCGACACGGCCGCCGCGCGTTCCATCTCCTGTCGCACCAGCGTCCAGAATCGCCAGTGTGTGATGGTGGACCACGCCCGGGCATACTGACCGTCTGCGAGATCGGCCCTTGCGCTTTCGATAGAGTCCCTCACGAGCTTCCGGTCACCCTCGGGAAGCGCCTTCACCACCCGCGGGTCGGTCAGAAGGGACTCAGCCCTGTCCAGAATCTCCCGCATGTGGGTCAGGTCATCCTTAGCAACGGGATTCGTCCCCCACGAAACCACCTTCGCGCGGGCATCGTCGACGCGGTAAGCCGAGATCCCGTACGGCTCCAGCGCCACCGGGACAACCGTCATCTCTCCCTCCAGACGCGCGTCAATTCTGCCGCCCGTTGTGAGATCCACCACCGCACCCCCATTCTCCAGGGCCACGGTTCCCCTGATGGGCCAGTAGCCCGGGTTCGCCACGTAGAAGGTGTAGGCCCCGTCGCCTTCCAGATCCCGGATCGCCAGGTTGGTCTGCAGGCCGGTATCCATCACGGGCGAGAACTTCCTGCGAGGCAGCGACCGCAGCACCCGGGCGAAGTCGCGCAGCGGCTGCTCGTCTCCTACCATCAGGCTGACGTGGCTGAACCCGAACAGGAACAGCTCGGGATCGCCGCCGATCAGCGCCTGTATGAACGGCTCGCGGGCGTTGGGGCCGCTGGCCTGGGCCTGCATCGTGGACTGGAAGGAACGCGGCCACCCCTCCCGCTCGGGAAGGGTGAAGGCCACGCGCTCCACCTCGATCCAGTGGTGCAGCACCATCGCGGCCCTGCGCGTGTCCGCACCGTAAAGCTCGTAGAACTCGGGGTTCACGCTCTGCTCCCACCCCACGGCGTAGCCCTTCCTGCCGAAGGCCGGCTCGTACTTGAGCGTCGCGTGCGTGTAGTGAACCATCCACAGGTGGTCCCTATCGTGGTAGAGCGAGGGATCCCACCCCGACAGGCGCATGTAGTCCCGCAGGGGCAGGCTGCTCGCCTTCCACTCCCGGTCGTGGGGCACGTAGAACTTCGGAACGACCAGGCAACCCAGCCCGTCCCTCTCACGGCCGATCCGATCGACCACCTTGCCGAAGAAGGCCCGGATCTTCTCGCATCGCCATTGGATCCAGAGGTCCTTCAGCTTCGCTGACATCAGGAAGGCATATCGCTTGCCGAAGCGATCGGGATCACCGCGGTCTCCCGGCACGGTGATCCCGGTGTCCCGCTCAAACAGCGCCACAGTGACGTCGTCGTAGCTCGCAGCAAGGGGATCGCGTCGGTTGTGATAGCCTGATCGGTAGCCAGGGAGCCAGTCGCCGCCGTAATAGGGGGTCCACGTGATCCCCCTGAAGCTCGGCTGGCTCCGGAACTTCCTCGCGACATCCTCCGCCACACGAAGCATGGCCGCTTCGACTTTGGGATGCAGGAAGTTCCAGCCGTACCGGCCATCCCAGGCGCGCATCTGCCTGCCCGTCTTGTCCACCAGATATACGGTGTCCGCGCCGCGGCGCACCTGGCCGTCGTTCGCCTGGGCCTCGGGCGACCGTAGGAGGCCCGAGTTGTACGAGAACTCGATATTCGCCAGCACATCGATCCCGTTCTCACCTAGGACACGGACCGCCAGGTCCTTCATATCGTCGGGGATCCGCGACGTCCCGATTCCCTCCGGCGCGGGGAGCGCGTGGTTCCCGTCGCCATATTGATAGCACCCGATGACGTGCAGGTTCTGCCCGGTGAAGCGGAGGTACCGCGCATAGTGCTCCGAGGTGTCCAGCCACTCCTGGAGGTTCCGGCAGGCATGATAGACCGGGTCCTTGTCGGCGCTGGCCCGGGTGGCGCGCCGGCGGGCATCCCTGTCTTCGATGTAGGGCTCGGTCGCGCACCTGAAGGTCCGGCCGAAGCTGTTCTCGGACCAAAGGTTCTCGGTGAGGATACCGATATGGCGGCCGTTGGGGTCGGGCGCCGCCAGTTCCGGCAGCCCGTTTGCGATGTGGTAGACCCTGAGCCCGGCGGCCGCGGCCGGCACGTTCCTGCGTAAACTCATCACGTTCACCGCGTGAGCACCGGGATCGGCGCGGTAGATCCATTTCATCTGCTTCATCGTCCCGGTCACCGGCTGTTTGATGCCCGTCCAGACCGCGTGTCCCGACTTCGAGTACGAGGTGAGCCCATGCCAGGCAGCGGTACAGGATACCCCGATCCAGCGCTCCCGGTCGTCCGGGTAGTCGAGCACCATGAGGTAGAAGTCCCCCGGGTGGTCGAACGCCACCTTGTATGAGAACTGCGCCCCCACGTTGCCCTCTACGCCGCGTATTCCCCGTCCGGTCTGCGTCTCTCTGTACTTGAGACCCCCCCGCTCGACGATAGACGGCTCTGTGATCTGTTGCGCGACGGGAGGAGGGGTCTGGGTCCCCCTTGGAGGGGTGTTCGAGCCGTCGGTCTCCAGCCACGGATGCGGATCGTTCGGGTCCGTGAAATCGATCGAGTCCTCCAGTACCAGCTCCATCCCCTCTTCGTAGGCCCGACCCGAGGCCGTCCGCATCGGGAGCTTCCCCACCACCACCAGAGGCTCCGCGATAGGCTGCTCGATCACGCCCTGGTTCCCGGACAGTGTGCAGTGGACCGTGTACACGCCGCGTGCCAGCCGGCCGGCGTTCAGCTCCCAGGCCAGCGAGCTCCCGCTGGCGGAGGCGGAGTTCTCGCGCCCGGACGCGACCACGTCCCCGTATCCGTCGTCAAACCGGCGGATCGACCACGCCAACTCGGGCCTGCGGCCGGCAAGACCGCCGGGAGCCCTCGCCCTCAGAATCACAGGCTTCACGTCCCGATAGAAGAGCCGGCTTTCCTGCGGATTCTCGAGAACCACGACCCCATCGTACGCCGGACGGTCGCTCGGCTTCTTGTAGAACAGGTTCCACGACGTAATCGCCAGCGCGTTCTCCGACGGGTCGGCCCAGTTCTCCTGCCCCGTCACGGGCTGCCACTCCCGGTCGTCGAACCCGGGATCGCACCAGCCTGCGGCCTCCTCGGGGCTCCATCGCCAGGTCTCGTCGCTGTCGACCCGTACGACTTCGCCCGATGCCATCACGATCTGCGACTGGAGATAGAGGTACGGTGGATAGCCGATCCGGAAACCGTGGATCCCGACGCAGTTGGTGCCGGCCTGGAGGTAGGGCTTCAGATCCACGGACTTCGTGCCGTACATCATGAACCCATCGTACACAGGCCTGGGGAAGACGGATGTTGTGCTTGGAACCTCTCGCCCGTTCACGGTGAGCACCACCTGGTTTCCCACGGTCGCCGCTGCCCGCCAGATCTCACCCTCCGGCAGTTCGAACTCCTTCCGGAGCCACTCCTCGTGGACCTCGCGCGTGATCTGGAGATCCCTGATCTCGATCTCGTCGCCCACCGTCCCCTCGATGGTCAGCCTGAACCCATCGGGACGCGCCGCCGCCGCCAGCATGGAACCCGGCCCCCCCGGGAAGGTCAGGTTCTGCCACTCGCTGCCGGCAAGGCGCTCCCGCTGGGCAGGCCGCCTTCGCCTTTCCGCCCACCCGTCTCTCAGCAGCTGCATAGCCCAATGGCTACCGTCTCCGAGCAGCTGTCTCGCCTGCAGCCCGATGTTCAGGCTTTCGCTCCAGAGGTGGACCCGATTCTCGAACGGCATCTGTCCGTCGGCGTTGCCCCACTCCAGGGCCACGTGCGTCGAGTCCAGACGGAACGCCATCCCACCGTCTCGGGTCGTCCGCAGGCCGCCCACGCCATCCGAGAACGACGTGAAACCGGACCCATCCTCGCCTGAGAGCACCCAGGTCCTCCCCAACACATCCCGTCCGAACTCTTCTGTCCGTTTGGGCAGCACGAGGGCTTTCGCACGATACAGGTCGCCCGTCGTAATCAGCCTTGGTGGTGGGATCTCCGGGCCGCACCCGGTTGATACCAGCAACACCGCCATCGCGAATCGTGTCCCGATGCCGCTCACACTAGCCCTTTCGCTCCGACCGCGTCGCCATATCCATCGCTCTCACGTCGGGTAGCCCCCCGGCGTCCAATCCAGCAGAATCCAAGCTGAGATCAATGTCCATCCGTCTCAGTGTCTGACGGATCGTCTCGTGAGATACCGTATCAACCTGACCGAGTTCGGTCACTGTATCCGCCAGGAGCCGTAGCGTCCATCGGCCGTGCCCATTGGGAGGCGACTGGCGTACGAGTCTCGCCAGGTGGATCCGCGCAACCCGGTCCAGTTTCCTCCGATGCCGGGTGTCCGGATGCCTCTTGTGCTCGAGCGCCCGCTCGAGGCCCCCTTCAGCGAATCTCATACGGACGAAGCGGACCGTGTCCGCACTCACTCGCAACACTTCGCCGATGGCCCGATCGCACCAGCCGGGGCCGGCGGGGCCTTCGTCGGCGTAGAGCAGCGCGCGTACACGGATGGACCTTCTGCTCTTTCCGGGGGATGAAGAGGGGATCTGTTCTAGTCTGGAGCGTTGCGCCGAATCCAGAATGACTCGGTGCTTCTTCACCATGGTCCACTCCTCCTACTCCGTCCAGGTATTCCCCCGATGGATTCACGTCCACCCGGGCAGCCCTTGCTTCACCTGCGTCCCGCCGGTCGTAACACAAGGACGCGTACGCTCCATCTGGGGACAACATCCACGCGATCCAATGCGCTATGGCCATCTGCGCAGTCAACGGGCTTCTCCCCATCCTCTCCGAGCTCCGCGACCTCCACGCTCTCTGCAGCCAGACCGTAGGTCTCCGTGGGGATCGTGTATGAGGCTCTGCGGGGATGCCCGGTATGGTTGATCAGGAGGATGCACACGCTGCCGTCCTCCAGCCCCCAGCTGGACGTGAGCACGGCGGGCACCCGCATCGTGTCCTCCGGCGACGGCCCGAAGGTGACTCTCACGATATCGGTGGCCAGGTCGACGGGCGGCAACCACCGGCCGAACGTCAACCACTTGTGGGCCCGCTTGCGGGCCTGGCACAGACGTCTCAGGTACTCCAGCTCCCTGGAGAACCGATCGGTGCCGATATCCTCCTTGTAGTAGTTCTCGACCATCAGCGCCTGCCCGGAGTTGAGGATGAGCGCCTCGCCGTAGGTGTAGGCGCCCGGGTGCTCGCCCCCCAGCTGGTGGACCGTGCCGTAGCTCAGGGCGTAGTCGTGGTAGAGGCAATGGAACACGGGAATGGCTTCCATCGTGCGGTCAAGCTTGCTCGCCTCCCGCGCCAGGTCCGTGTCGAACAGATCCAGCCAGCACTCGATCACGGATTCGGATGTGTAGGCCGCTTCGGGATAGTCCGGCATGATGGCTTCCCGCAGTCTCTCCATCATAGTCCTGTAGCCCGCGTACCACGTGTTGCCGCCCCCACGGGGGTGTCCGTGGTTGTCAGCGAAGCAAGGCACTACGTAGCACGACGTGATCTGGTCCAGGTAGGCCCCATCCATATCCCATTCGTCCTGGATCTGGCGACACATCCCGATCACCTTGTCCTGCCACATCATGGTGGTCGGACACATCGCGTACCACTGACCGAAATCACGGACGTCCCACAGGTCTCCCCGTGACCCGTCGGGCTGGCGCGTCACCGCCGCCTCGGCATTCTCCGCCTCCCACGAGGGCAAGTGGCAGTCCCACAGCCTGGCGTTGAGGTACGGCGTCGCGTGGATGCCATGGCGGTGTAGCTCCGCCACACCCTCCCTCAGCCTCTCTGAAACACCTGGCAGTGTTGGGAAGAGCTCCGGACATCGCCGGTTGAACGGCTCCTCGTTGCACTCGTACCAGTGGACGGCCATATCCACCCCGAGCCGTTCTCTTAGATCCACCACCGCGGGCACCACGTCCTCCACGCAACCCCGCCCTCCGCCCAGCCGCGGCTTGCTGCGCCAGTTCCAGTACCAGAGGTCCGCGTCGAGCACCCATTGAGGGATGTCTTGACGCTTGCTGAGCGGCCCCTTCTGACACCAGACCTGTTCGAGCGCCCACTCGCGATAGATCAGCGCGCCGTCCCACCACTGGCCGCCACACACCCCCAGCACGGTATCGTAGGGCGTCCGATAGCTCAGCCCGGGAGACATCCGCTCATCCGGGTAGTGACGCATCGCTATCTCGATCCCCTCGATTCCCTTGCGTCCATACGCGCCAAACCGCTTGTACCGACCTTCACCGTCGTAGGCCCCGAAGTACAGGCCGCCTATCTCGGGGTTCGAAAAGGTCAAGAACTGCATGGCCCACATGCCCGGATAGCTGGATGCGATTCTGGTGTCAAAGGCGTCCGCGGGCGTTTCCCCGTCCAGCGCATTGTACTCGTCAGCGGGCCCGAAGACAGGGACGTCGCGCTCATTCAGGACCGCCACCGGGTTCCTCACCATGAAACCCGTTCCCTTCGGACACACCAGCAGATCTTCCGATCCGTCGCCCCCGATTTTCCCGAGGTCGCACAGCCGTGGCCCGCTCACCTCCCAGACGGACAAAGGACCCGAGTAGTCCACCGCGGTCCGCCATCGTGTGAAGGCCTCGTCCTCGGCAAGCGAAACCGTCATCGTCACACTCAGTGGCTCATCTCGGACAACCGTGTCCCATTGCAGGCGCAAGGACTCCCGGGCGTTCTCGTCACCCGCCGCCACGGCGCAGGTGTCCGGCGGCTCCACGATGCAGCTCTCTCCCCGCTGGTCGCGGAAGACGATCTGCCACAGGGGGCCACCCTCGAGCTGCTCTTGTCCCCCGACCTCGAAACGGCAGGCATCCTCCGGCGCACCGACGGCCAGTAGACGTCCCCGCTCCGATGCCTCAACCCGCACCTTGGGGTTCTCCAGCACGAATCGGTCCTGCATCGAGCTACCCTCCGGTGTTCCGGTGGACCGCACCTGCAAGCACCTTTTCGAGTCCCGGCTCGGGCGGCCCCGACCAACCCCGCGACATGTAGGTGTGGATCTCCGTGCCGCCGCCCCGCAGCGTCTCCACCCCGTCCATCGCATAGCCGATGCACCCGTTCGTGTAGCCAAGAACCATAGCCTGCCTTGGCGCAACCGACGCTTCGATAGCCATGCCCAGCGCGTGGAGAGGTTCTACGTCCAGGCCGATCAGGGCGAGGCTCTGGTTGAGCCAGAGGGTTTGCACGTGGAATTCCGCGTGGTCTGGCACCTGCTCTCCCTTGTCCAGGCGCTCGAGACACCGCTGTGCGTATGACCCCGTTCTGCCCGACTGGTCCTTCAGGGCCTCCAGCTGCTCCCGCGTGGCGTAGATCCGTTGGCACGGGGACACTGCGGTCTCGACACGGCCGACGAGTGTCAGATCGTCGATGGGTATGAAGGGGGCCTCCAGCAGGATCTTGAGCGTTTCACTGAGCAGCTCCTTGCCCATCCCGGGCAATTCGGGGTGCTTCATCCCGCGCCAGTGGTCCCCTTCGGCCACGTGGTGGGGCCGTGAATCGGCCCCCGCGCCCTGCAGGAAGAAGGGCGTCACGTCGGGACCGAAGACCTTGCCGAAGGCGGACCGCCAGGCGCCGGCGAACTCCGCTGTGAGCAGGTGCTGAGACCCTGTGGCCACGGGATGGCACGCCACCGACATGCCCGTCGCCGCGATCTCGCCGGTGGGCCTCCTGAACACCAGCAGCCGCATCCGGTCGTCAACGGGGCCACCCGGGTTCGGCGCGTTGACCACCGCGCCGTTTCGCTCGGGCCTCCGGTTCATCGGCAGGCCGGTCTTCCCCTCGCCGTACCACAGCGTTCCCTCTTCCATCGACCCGAGGGCCTCTTCGGTCGCGTCGATCGCCTGTTCGTAGAGCCAGTTCCTGTACTGGTCGTCGAAAGGAGACGGGGCTCCGTGGGTGTGCGAGGCGTTGAGCATAACGCTGTCACGAGGGCAGCCCACGATCTCCCCCAGGTCCTCCATGAAACCCGATACCGTCTCGAACTGAGGGAAAGTGCCCAAATCTGCAGCGCCCAGAAGTGCCCGCCGTTCGCCCTCTTCCAGGACGACGGCCGTGAACGTCAAGGGGTCGTTGGCGTACTCGGCGAGGTCCGACCGATCGCCATACCCCCACATCCGTACTCGGAACGGCGGTACGATACTGCGACTGGCTATGCCAAAGCGCATCGTCTCCTCCTCCCTTTGGCGAGGAAGATTCGCCGGGCTCGATCTACATCCCGAGGTCCTTGGTCAGCGATTTCAGATAGGCGATGTCCTGTTGGGCGAACCATTCCCGGTCTCCCTGCCGTGGCGCCTCGATGCACAGGGCGCCATCAAATCGGGTCTTCTTGAGCAGCAGCAGGAACTCGCGGTTGTTGATCATTCCGTCGCCCAGCGGGCACTTCACCATCTGCGTGTAGTCTTCCACCTGAACGGGATAGGAGTTCTTCAGGTGCACCATATACGTCCGTCCGGCGAGCTTGGTGACGGCCTCCTCGAGCGACGGGGCGTTCTTGAAGTAGACCATGTTCCCGTAGTCGAGATTCGCGCCAACTGCAGGGGAGTCGATCACGTCCAGAAGCTTCGCCGTGGGCTCAGGCAGGTCTGTCAGGCAACCCATATGTGTCTCGAATGCCATCTTGTAGCCGAGCTCCTCCGCCACCGCACCGATCTGCTTGTAGCCTTCCGCCACCCACTTGTAGTGGTCGTCCGTGGCCGCCCCAGACCCGCTCGCGTGGTAGTCCCAGCGCGGGGCATCCTTGTCCTTCTTCGGAATCGAGCCCATGCCCACATTGCAGACGGTGAGCGGAATCCGCTCGGCCGCGCACCGGTAGAAATGGAGGGCCCAATCCGTCCACTTCTTGCGTTCCGCCGCGTCATCGGTGCACAGGTTGACCCCTGCCCCACCGAAAAGCACATGCTTGAGGCCCGCCCGTTCCGCGGCGCTGGCGATCTCCTCCACGTAGGCCTCCGACGCGGCGGGGCTCATGTCATCATCGCGGCGTCTGCCCCTGAACTCGATGCCATCGTAGCCCCAACGCACGGCCTTCTCACACGTTTCCGGGAACGTCTGGCCCTGCTCGCAGTAGTTCACGTGCATGATGATCGGTAGCGACATCGTCCCTCCTCGTGGTTCGTGGCTCGGTACGGCCGGCGTGGGTCCTGGTGAAGGCGACACAAACCGTCTCCCCGAGTGCCCGATTCGGCGAAGACGAATCGGGTGTATCGAGGGGCGGTCTGGGAGAGGGTCGAAGGCCCACGGTTGTCGTCGTCAGTCGTCTGTGGTCCGTGGTCTGTGGTCTTCTCTCCCTCTCCGCCTCCTCCTCAGTCCCGTTCTTCTT
>JASLMQ010001017.1 GCA_030746455.1 Candidatus Latescibacterota bacterium | reverse complement strand
GCATACTACATGGCCAACGCGCAGCACATCAAGAGGTCGCTGGAGGCACTGGGGCTGGTGGTCTTTGGGGGCGATCACGCCCCGTATCTCTGGATGAAGACGCCCGGGGGCGTTTCCTCGTGGGGCTTCTTCGACCAGCTTCTGAACGAGGCCCACGTGGTGGGCACGCCGGGATCGGGGTTCGGCCCGGGGGGCGAGGGATACTTCCGTCTGAGTGCCTTCGGGCACCGTGAGAACGTCGAGCGTGCGGTCGACAGCATCGAGAAGAACCTGAAGCTCTGAGCCACCTGCCAGGATCTCTAGCCTTGATCCCCCAGAACCTGGGCACTACGAAACTCGTGAAAAGCGCGAAAGAAGTCACAACCGGGTCGGAAAGCGTGCGCGTAGGAGGGATGCACTTGGCGCTGATCCTGTGGTTGCTGATGCTGCTGTTGGCTGCGCCCGGGATGTCGGACGCCCAGGAGCGACTGCCCGGCCGAACGTCGTTCCAGTTCGTTGGCGAGTTCGGCGAGAAGGGCAATGGCCCGGGACGCTTCCGCGATCCGGCGGGCATCGCCATCGATCCGCTGGGGCACCTCTATGTCGCCGACCGGGGGAACGACCGTATCCAGAAGTTCGGGGCCGATGGCGAGTACTCTTCGGAGACCGGGAGCTTCGGTTGGGAGCCGGGCCAGTTCAACCAGCCCGAGGGCGTGGCGGTGGGGAAGGGGGGCCTGGAGGTCTACGTCGCCGACGGTCGCAACAACCGCATCCAGATCCTGAGTCCGCATTTCCAGCTGCTGGCAGTAGTGGGCGGGCGCGATGCCCGGGGCCCGATCGAGCTGGGCGCACTCGGAGGCGTTGCGGTGTCCGCCGATGGTGAGATCTACGTGAGCGACCTGGACCTGGACAAGGTTGTCCAGATCAGCACCTACAGTCGGATGGACCACAGTTTCGGCGGGTATGGCTATGGGTCAGGGAGACTGCGCCGGCCGCTCGGAATCGGTGTCGGGGACAAGGGAAGGGTCTACGTTTGCGACAGCGAGAACGACCGCATCGCGGTCTTCGACCGCTTCGGGGGCAACAAGACTCCCCTGGGTGAGGGATCGCTCGCGGGGCCGGCCGGGGTTTGCCTGGGACCCAGGAATACGCTCGTGGTCGCCGATACCGGCCATCATCGTGTGCTCCTGTTCGACCTCGGGAGCGGAGATGTGATCGGTTTCGTCGGGGGACCGGACCCGGGGGGCGACCCGGGCGAGTTCAACCAGCCGCGGGATGTCTGTATGGGACCCAAGGACGTCCTTTTCGTACTGGACTCCGGCAACCATCGAGTCCAGAAGTTCAGAATCTCAGTCGGTCGGCGCTGATCCATGGTGGATGTGATACCAGCCGGGACGTCCCGCTTCGGAGGGATGTCCCGTTTCTATATGCGCGTAAAGGCAGGACTCTCGCCGCTTTCCCACACGCAAGGACCGTCGCATGGGTAGGTCCCTCGCTATCGCCTGGGGGTGTCTCGCGGTGATCGCGGCCGTGTCCGGGCCGATATGGTCGGACGTGCCCGTCCTCGAGCGCACATCCCTGTTCGATGGTGAGACCGTCTTCCGGGCCGACGGCAGCCGGGGGCCCTACCGGTTCGCCGGCAGGGCCGTGATCGAGGCGACCGAGCTGGTCTGGGTGGCCGACAGCCTCCAGACCCGCCAACGCGACTACCGCGTCGACTATGGTGCTGCGACGCTCGTTTTCCAACGGGATCTCGTCCGCGGCACTCCCATCCTGGTTCGATTCCAGCAGATCCCCCAGGTCCTGCGGTCGGTCTACCGGCATCGTGAGGGGCCACCGGAGCAGCCGGAAAACGGTCCGGTTTCACGACCCTCATCGACGGCACCGTCCATTCCCCGGGGTGTGGTGTCGAGGGCGAGCCGTGGCGGTGATTCCGAGCTGCAGATCGGGGGCTCCAAGAGCATTCAGGTCGGTTTCGGATCGGATCGTGAGGCGGAGCTGAACCAGTCGCTCCGCGTGCAGATCTCCGGCGAGGTGGCCAAAGGGGTCGAGGTCCTTGCCATGCTGTCGGACCGGAACCTGCCCCTGCAGGCCGAAGGCCGGACCCAGAGCCTTCAAGAGCTCGATCGCGTACTGTTCCAGGTCCGCTCCCGCTCGCTCACGGCGGGATTGGGTGACCAGGAGGTGGCCTTCGACGAAACCACGTTTGGACGGTACCGACGCCGCCTTCAGGGGGCCAACGTGGCGCTCACACTGCCCGAGTGGGATGCGGAGGTCTTCGGCGCGGTTACCGAGGGGCGATGGCACACGCGCCGGATCACTCCTGTGGAGGGCTACCAGGGACCTTATCGTCTGGGGGGCGGTGAGGCTCGGATCACGGCCCCCGTCGTGGCTGGGTCGGAGCGCGTTTACCTGGACGGGCGGTCCCTGAGGCGGGGCGAGGCGCAAGACTACGCTGTCGACTACGAGCAGGGGCTCTTGACCTTCAGCCCCTCGCGTCCCATCTCATCGCACAGCCGGATCACCGTGGAGTATCAGGTACGGGACAGAGACACGGCGCGTCGGGCGATGGGATTCCGAGGCAGGTACGTGTCGGCAGGGGAGGCGTTCGTTCTGGGGACGACCTACCTGCGGGAGACGGACCGGGCCGGAGGTCCTGCCTCAGACGGATCCGTTGCGGGGACAGGGGGTGCCAATCTGCACCAGATGGCCGTGGTGGACGGGGCATACACGCCGCTGGCGGGAATGAGCCTCAGCGGCGAGGTGGCGCTCAGCAGCCTGTCGTCCGGTGCGCCTGCGGGGGGAACCGGATCGGACAATGGTGCAGGCCGTGCCTTCCGACTGGGCCTGGACTTCAGCCCGCCCAATCTGCGGGTGGAGAACCACGACCTCGGCCATCTCAGCCTGAACGGCTTTTATCGCCAGGTTGGAGCCCGGTTCTCCGGATTCGAGCGGATCGACGGTGCCCACGATGAAGGCCGTTGGGGCTGGCGCAACACCGTCGAGGGGGAGGGTGAGCGATCGGGCGAGATGGCCCTGGCCTACGCGCCCGTGCAAGGCCTTCGGCTCGACCTTGGCTACGGTCGGCGAGGTGGGGGGTGGCCTGCCCGGCGCAGGGAGATCGGCGTGGCCATGTCCGACTGGCGTGGGGTCGATTTCCAGTATCGCAACCATGACGTCTCGACCGGAGATGGAAACCTGTCGCGACAGATGGGTCGGGCCTCGGCCGCCATCTGGCGTCTTCGTCCGGCCTTCCGGTTCGAGACCGAGACCGCTGTGGGGCGTGCGCTTGCCGGGTCATCGCTTTTCTACTCACGTCGGCCCTCCGATACCGGCGCTGCCGATGGGGTGGGAACACGGGAGCTCGCCTGGGAGGTGTCGACCGAGACCGGACAGCCGTGGTCCTGGTCATCGGCGCTGATCCTTCGGCGCACCCGCCGCTTTGGCGGTACGTGGCAGGACAGCCTGAAGAGCTGGTCGTACAGACACCGCGCTTCCATCTCGGGGTGGCGCGGTCTATCGGCATCCGGGGAGTACACGCGAAGCTGGCTCCATTCTCCTGAGGCACAGGGGGGACAGCGGACCTCGGATCTGGCGCGCATTCAGCTGGCGCATTCGGGCCTGGACGGCGCGCTGTCTCAACGGATCTCCTATCGGGTCTCGGGCACGGGCGCGCCGGACTGGCAGCCGGCTTACCTCTATGTGGGACCCGGTCAGGGCAGCTTCGTCTGGGAGGATGTGGACGGAGACGGGGAGCAGGATGGTGAGGAGTTCGTCGCGGAAGTCAATGGCGACTACGAGCTGCAGTACGACAGCTTCGGCGACTTCCGGCCGGTTCGCGAGGCGGCATTGGGTCTCTGGCTCGGCGTTGCGCCCCGGCGTGTGCTGAGATCGCCCGACGGTGCCTGGCAGCGCCTGGTGGCCGGGACCTCGCTGGACCTGTCGCTCGAGGCCGACCGCCAGCTCGTGCCAGGGCATTCCGGATCGGCTCCGTGGCACCTGCACCGGTTCCGGTGGGGGCCGGAGGTTGTCAGCGGGCGCCGGGAAATCCGGGGCGTGCTCGACCTCTTCCGGTACAATCGCCGGGCCTCGTTCCGGCTGAGAACGCGACTTCGTGACCGGGTCGACGCTGGGTGGTCCGAAGGAATGCCCGAACGCCTGTTTGAGCGGACCTACTCTGGTCGATTCCACGTTGGGGGCGGTCTCGATGTGGAGCCGGCCTTCTCGCAAGGGAATCGCAGCCGTGAGGGCAACGGGCCCTTCGCGTTCGACGTGCGGGAGCGTTCCCTCTCGGTTCGGGGCCGCGCGCCCCTTCGGGGCGGCTGGCAGGTGGGGCTCTCAGCGGCGGTCGGGCACGAGGCAGAAGGGGTGCGGACGCTGGAGGTGAAGCGCTATCTGTTCGCACCCGAGATCATACGGACCCTTTCCGGGCGGGGACGGGTCCGGGGCAGTCTGGATTGGGTCCGCGTTGAGGGGGCCGAA
>JASLMQ010001016.1 GCA_030746455.1 Candidatus Latescibacterota bacterium | reverse complement strand
CTATACGCCAGCGCATTCGGATGAGGGGTCAGTGAAGCGGAGGATGCGGGACCGATTGGACCTAGTCGACTAGATCAGAAGGCGTACGACGCCGCAAGCAAGATTCTGCCCCTAGGTCCCAACACAACTCCCAGGCGAGGTCCTCCAAGCGCGACTTCTTCCCAGCTTTCTGAACTCAACAGCCTCCCGATGAAGGCACCGGGAATCGCGCCCACCATACCGCCACCCACCGTCTGCGCAACTTCAATGCCGCAATCATCGTCCTCCGAGAAGCCGCAGAAGGCCTTCTGAAGCGCCATCGCGAGTGCTGCACCGGAGAGAAACCCGATACTGGCACCCAGGACGAATCCCTTCTTGTGCCCTCGACTCACCTCAAGTCTTGTCACGGATGCGATGGGGAGTCTCACCTGAGTCCCGTTTGTGTCGGCCCTGACCACCAATGTATCAGCGGCCACATCGAGTAGAACCCCTACAATCCGTGCGGGATCGGCAGGCCCGGATCGCGTCGAGACGCGAATCCGTCTACCCGGACGGATTGCCGCGCCCGCCTCCGGGTCGCTCTCTCTGATCCTCTGAGCCTCAACCTCTTCGGCCCTACAGGTCGAACACAGGAGTTGGACGACCAGGGCGACGATAGGGGTGAGGTGCGTGGGTCGCATGGGTGATTCTCCTTATCTGCCCCTGTCGAAACGCCCAGGAGTCGTTGGCATCCTGATCGGAATCCGTTGTCGCGGAATACTCACAGCTCGAGCTCCGCGACAACAGGATCGTGATCGCTCAGGCGATGGGTGTTCCCGTCGACCTCGACCTCGAACTCGGGGCCGGTGATGCGGTAGTTCTCCTTCACGTGAGGGGCCAGATCCAGCGACACGAAGATGTGATCGACACTGCGCTCTTCGAGATCGTCGCATCCTGCGCACGCCGCGGTGTCCACATAGCCGAGCTGCTCGACATGTTCGTAGACCTCGGTGCCGCGCCGGAAGTTGAGATCGCCCAGGAGGATGTCCGGCCTGGGCTCGTAGGCCATGACGCGTGACACCTCCTGCAGCTGCAGAGGGGTCGCGTTACGGTTGGGCGCATACCGGCGCGACTGCAGATGTGCGTTGACCAGCCACAGCTCGCGGCCATCGGCATCGAAGCGAACGCGCTGGTTCGAACGCTCGAAGACGCGACCGGGTACTACGGAGTCGCGAGAGCAATCTCGGAAGTCCGCAGAGAGGCCGCGTATGAGCACAACACCGCCGTAGGCAGCGAAGATCCCTCCCGGCGTGTAGTGCCCAGTCATCTGGAGATCCGAGCACAACTGGGAGTAGAGCTGGAAACCTGGTACCTCCTGCAGGCACAGGACGTCCGGAGACTGGCGGCGGTAGAGCGCGATGAGGGCCGCGTATGCCCGCGGATGCATATGCTGGGCCTCCGCACCCCACAGGCTTGGCGCGCCCTGGAACCAGTAGGCGTTGTGTGTGACGATTCTGAGCATCGATCGATGGGGTCAGCCCGTGGGCGATTGCGTGATGGCGCCGCGCATCTTGAGAATGTACTTCGATCGGTCCAGCGGCGAAATCCCTTTGTACGCACGGACAACGCCCTTTCCTTCCGGACAGGATTCGAAGCCGTCAAAGGCGACCGAGAGCTTGGCCTTGCCACCTGCCATCGAGGCCAGTCGGATCGAGTAGTCCATGGACGTGGCGAGGGGGACACGGCCGGTGAGCACGAAGGTCCCTTGACCCAGCTCCGGGGGATCGGAGCTTCCTCGCATATGGGTGATGTCGGCGGCGACCTTTCCCAGGAACGCCTCGGGGGCCGATATGCGGAAGGCGAGGATGGGCTCGAGCAGGACCGTGTCGGTCTGGGTCAGACCTTTCATCATGGCGATGTTCGTGGCGAGCTTGAAGTTGCCGGGTCGGCTGTGCAGAACGTGGTCTTCACCCCCGATGAGCGTGATCTCGAGGTCGGTGACCTCCCATCCCTTGATGCCCTGCTTCAGGGCGTCGGGTATGCACGCCTCGATCTCGTTTTGGTACTTGCGCTTGATGTCGTTGACCCCTACCTCGGAGCGGTACGAGACGCCGCTGCCACGCTCCCCGGGCTCGAGCCGGTAGGTGACCACGCCCCAGCAGGGCTTGGGCATGGT
>JASLMQ010001015.1 GCA_030746455.1 Candidatus Latescibacterota bacterium | reverse complement strand
CGACGAGGGCCCGCGAGACGAACAGCCCCAGCATTCGGTCCTGTTGAACAGGTACCTCATCGACCGCTACCCGGTTACCAACCAGGAATACAAGATGTTCGTGGACGTGACCGGACACAGGAAGCCGCCTCACTGGACGAGCGGGACCTATCCCCTCGAAGACGCGAAGCATCCGGTTACGAACGTGAGCTGGAACGACTCCATCGCCTACGCCGAGTGGGTGGGGAAGCGTCTTCCCACCGAGGCGGAGTGGGAGAAGGCGTCCCGGGGCACGCAGGGGCAGACCTATCCCTGGGGGGACGCGTTCAGGAAAGACAACGTGAACTCCAGCAACGACTATGGCGGCACGACCCCCATCGACGAGTTCCCTGGAGGGGGGAGTGTCTACGGCGTGATGGACACCTGCGGCAACGTGCTGGAGTGGTGTTCGGACTGGTACTACGACGAGTACTTCAAGGTGAGCCCGCTGGACAATCCCACCGGCCCTCAGGGCGGGCAGTATCGCGTGGTGCGTGGTGGGTTCTACGCGGAAAACCGCATGGGCGTCCGGTGTGCCGCCCGGCACTACGCCCCGCCGCCGAACATGCAGGAGCACATCGCCTTCCGGTGTGCCAGGACCCCCAGCGCGCCGGCCGGGAAGGATTGAGGCTCCAACGCTGTCAGAGGAATCGGGACAATGAAGATCGGGAACAAGCGCATCGTCGTGGTGGCGGACCGGTTGCTGATCAAGCAGGAAGAGCTCGAGACTCGGACCGAGGTGGGGCTCTACCTCCCGCAGACGGTGGTGGAGAAGGAGGAGGTGCAGGGGGGACGAGTCGTTTCCACCGGTCCCGGGATACCCCTGCCGCAGCCCCAGGAGGGAGATGACGAGCCGTGGCGCGAGATCCAGAACGAGCCACGTTTCCTCCCGATGCAGGCAGAGGTGGGCGACTATGCCTTGTTTATGAAGAAGGCTACGGTGGAAGTCCAGTTCGAGGGAGAGAAGTACCTCGTGGTGCCGCACTCTTCTATTCTTGTGCTGATACGGGAAGAGGAAGACATTCTTGGCGAGGTGGAGGGTCTGGGAGACCTCGAGGACGTTTGAGCAATGGGCTCAGAGTCGCAGAAGCTGTTCGCGCAGATCGCATTCAACCTGCTGTTGATCCTGCTTGTTCTGGTCGTGTTCGTCTCCGTGCTTATCGAGATGTTCTCGCCGGAGGGCGACCTGAAGGAAGGCCTCTTCATCCTCCTGGTCCTGGCCGTCCTTCTCTTCGTCGGCGTTGGTTTCATGGTAAGGCTCATCCGTTACACGCGCCAAAAAGAGGACAACTGACCGGCGAGGCATTCTATCCATCCTCCGACCCTACGGGGATGGGAGATACAGGTATCACCCGCAGTCCGCAAACCGCAAATCCCTTTAACTCCAAAGGATGGGGCATGCCAGAAGACATTCAGAACACAAACCTGACCAAGGGTACGCTGGTGATGTGTCGGCTTGGGGAGAAGACCGTGGTCGGCCCCTGCCGTGTGGTCTTCGTCGGGCCCGACTACGTGACGGTGGAAGATCCGGACCAGAATCTCTGGCAGACGACATCCGACCGCGTCGAGCGGGCGGATGAGCAACTGAGTGATCTACTCAACACGAAGGTCTGATGCTTCGGTCGAGCGTGATTTCCGTGCGGCAGGTTGTTGGCGCTTCAGGGTTTCCCGCAGTTGGTTGATCGACACGCTGGGAGGCTGACATGGCCAAATCGAAGGCACGTGACTCAGCACGGCATCCTCAGACGCAGGAATCGGAGTCGGAACCGGCTGCACCGACGTTGCGCGAGCGCGTTGAGCTGATCCTCTTCCTGGTCGTCGAGGTGCTCTGCATCCTCCTATTCGTGGACTTCCTCTTCATAGGGTACTACGTGAAGTAGGGCGCGGCCGCGTTGAAACTCACGACCGAGAAACGCAGAAGGGATCGTCGATACCTCGACGATCCCTTCTCTTTTTGCGCTCGTATGGGTCGCGCCGGTTCTAGCGTGATTTGCTCCCCTTTGGGCCTCGCTTCTCCGTCTTCCGATCGGTGAGTTCTCGGGCTTGTCCTTCCATCTGGGCCAGCTGGCTCTTGAGGCGCTTGATGTCGGCGGCCTTCTCCCTGGTCAGTCGAATGGCCTGCTGGTGCTCCTGCCGGAGGTCCGACAACACCCCCTTCAGCTCCAGGGCCTCACGTTGCCTGTGAAGAAGGCTCTGCCGGAGCCTCCCGATGGCCGTCGAGGCGGCCCACTTTGCGAAGAGGGTGACCAGAACCACCGAGAAGCAGGTGACCCACCAGAACATGGGTGTCCTCCCGTACAGGACCCGCGGCTCTATCGGAAACGGGTGCTAAGGCTCGGGCGAGAGGGGCACGGCCCCCTCCGCTCGCCTCGAGGCCCCCGGACCGCAGGCCATCCCGTTTGGGTGGAAGTATAGGCCTGCGAATGGAAAAAGGCAAGTCTCTTCACTCTCCGGGCTGGAGATCCCCGAGGGTGAAGCTACCGGCCATCAGATCCACCTGCCTCAAGTAGGGTTCCTTCTTTTTGTTCGGGGCGTAGACGCCGACATCGACGAGATAGAACCGGTCTCGGTCAACGTCCACGAACGCGTAGCTCTTGAAGGGGCCCCCGGTCCAGTTCGCCTCGTTCTCCCAGAGCCCCTGCATCACGACGGCGATCTTCCCGCTGAATTCCGCCTGGGACACCTCCACCGACCCGGGCGCGATCCGGTCGTTGTCGAAGAACCGACGCGTAATCTCGTCGCGTTTGTCCAGGCACCAGGCGTCGGTCAGCACGTCGGGGGATATACCGTCCTCCCAGTAGACGAACAGCCAACGGCTCGGTTCCTCCTTGGCGAGGGCCACGAACCCGCTATCGGGGAGGGCCGTCATCACCCGATAGCCGAAGGAGACCCGCACGCGCCAGCCGTAGTCCCGCAGCAGCTGCTCGGTCACATCCTTGCGCTCGCCGTAGCGGTAGATGAGTCGAGCCACCCTCCGATTCCTGGCCCGGTCGACCGCGTGGTAAAGCCGGTCCGCCTCCATCCGCAGGTTCTCGACGACCGCGTCGAGGTTCTCCCCCGTCACGGTGAGGAGGATCTGTTCCTCAGCCCACACGTCCTCCTTCCATCCAACCGAAGATCCTCCCGACCTCACGGCCTTCTGGACCTCCGGACTCAGAATGTCTCTCAGGAACTCTCCCGTGGAATGGGGCGCGTCCAGGGGGGCAACAACCAGCAGGTTCTTGCGCCACTTGTGCCTGTGGACATCGAAGAAGTCCACGCTGCCGTGCTGAAGCCGGTAGAGCTTCTCCTCCTGGGGGGTGAAGAGCACCTTCTCGAAGACCGCGCGCAGCGGGCCCTCCAGTGCCACCCAATCGGTGGAGTCCGCCAGAACGACGATCTCCTGATTGGGACCGACCGACTCGGGCAGCCGGTCGCCACATCCCGCGAGGAAGATCGCCCAGAGGCCAAGCGGCCACAAGGCCAGGCCCCAACGGAGACCTCGGCGTCGCGCCAGACATGTGAACGGCATAAGAGGTGGGCCTCTGCGACGGGTCCGCGCCCGCGAGCCGGGCTTGTGAAGGACGGGGGTTGCAGGACTCGAAGCCGCTCGAGCCCCGTTGCCACGGTGGTTCGTCCTTCTAAGATAGCCCAAGGAGGGGGGAAAACCAAACATGAGCTCTCAGGAGAGCACCTCGAAGCGGGATCCCGTGTCCGGGTGCTTGGTCACCTCGATCCGGACGGGAAAGGCCTGCTTGAGCGATTCGACGTGGGTGATGACGAGGATCTTATCGAAGTCTTCGCTGACGGCCTGAATGGCCTCCACCATGTGGTCCAGCCCCTCGGTGTCTTGCGTTCCGAATCCCTCGTCGACCACCAGCGTGCACAGCCGCGTGCCCGACCTTCGTGCGAGGAGCTGGGACAGGGCAATGCGAAGGGCGAAGTCGATCCTGAAGGCCTCGCCCCCGGAGTAGAGCTCGTAGCTTCGTTCACCCAGCTCGTCGCTGATCCTGATGTCGAGTGTTTCCCGCGTCCCCCCCTTCTTGAGGTCTCGGAGGGACTCGAGCGACACATGGGTCCGGTTGTCTGTGAGACGGGAGAGAAGTCGGTTCGCCCCTTCCTCCATCTCGGGTATGGACTGCTCGATGATGAGCGACGGAATCCCGTCCTTCCCGAAGGCGGTTACGAGCTCTCTGTAGACGCGGACCTCCTTCTCGACCTGCTTCAAGCGCAGCCGGGTGGCCTCCAGCGCGTCGGCGAGGGTCTCGCATCTCTCGTACTCTGCCTGGCGGGCCGCGACCCGCTTGAGCCGTTCGTCTCGAGTGTCCCGTCTTACGCGCAGACGGGCCTGGATCTCAGAGGCCTCCGTACGGGATGCATCCTCGGACTTCAGGACCGGCTCGAGTTCGGAAGCCCGCACCCCGGCCGCCGCCAACCGGTCGCGGAGGGCCTTCTCCCTACCACGGGCCGTGGAGAGTCGGGCTTCCAGGCCGGCCGTCTCCTGTTCCAGGGCACCCAGACGGGTCTTCTCCTGGGGGACATATCGGAGTGACGTGAGGGTCTCGCGGACCCGTTCGTGATGCTCCGGGCTGTAGCCCAGGGCGTTGATTTCGGCGCGGACCTGGTCCCGTTCGGCCTGGGCCTCGGGGGCGTATCGTCCCTCTTCGAGCCAGGCGCGTGCCAGGTCGCGCTTTTCCAGGATATCGGGCAGGGCCTTGGCGGCCTGCTCGCGCCGCTTCTCAGCAGCCAGGATCTGGTCCCACCGTCTTTCCATCTCGGCGAGGCCATGGATCTCGCGTCTCAGCGCCCCGTGCGCCTCCCTGTCGTAGGCCACCTCGGCTGCAGCCTCCCGGGCCGCGGTTAGGGCAAGGCCCTCGGGTGCGGTCTCCAGCTCACGGAGCGCGGCCCCCAGCTTGGCGGTCTGGTCACGCAACCCCACCAGGCGTTGCGCCGCCCGCTCGGCCCCCTCTTCCGCGGCCTCGGCGCGGGCGACCTCCTGGGACAGCTCGTCGAGACCGGCAAGCCAGTTCCTCACCTCCTGGTAGCGTCGACGACACGTCTCGCGCTCGGACGTCCACGCCCGTGTTTCCGCCTTCAGGGAGGCCAGACGGGCGTGCAGATCGTCGGACTGCGCCGCCAGCCGGGATCCGACCTCCGCGCGGTGTTCCTGGTCGAGCATGGACCCGCACAACGGGCACAGGGGCTCGTCCAGTCTTTCGAGCCCGTCCCTCTGCCTCACAAGGGCTTCGTCCTCGGCGGTCAGCGAGGCCATGCGCTCTTCTGCACTGGCGATCCGAGCCGCCAGGCTCGCGCCCTGCTCGCGGATCCGGTCGCGGTCGCCCTCCAGCTGCCTCACGCCATCCAGCCGAAGCCGCACGTCTCGCAGGGATCCCTTGAGAGACTCCTGCTCCGAGGCGATCTCCTCGAGACGTCGGACCTCCTCCAAGTGGGTGCCCATGGCCAGCTGGCGGTCTGCGCGTACCGTGCCGAAGTACTGCTCGCACTCCCGGACCTTCTGCTCGAGCAGCTCCCGCCGCTCGCGGTCCTGCTCCAATGCCCGATCCTGCTCCCGCACTTCCTGCAGCCTGCTCAAGCCGGACCAAACCGATTCGCGATCCTCGAGGATCCGATCCGTCTCGTGGATCTCGCGCTGGGCCTGGGCGATTTGGACCTCGCGGACCTCCAGGCGGGTCTGGACCTCGTGCCGTTTCTTCTCGATCTCCCTCTCCAGGTCCGAGCACCGGCCCTCCAGCTCGTGCCGCCTTCGCATCGTCGATTGGAGTGCGTCTTCCTCGGATTGGAGCGCCTGATATCGCTCGAAGGCCTCGAGGATCTCGCCCTTGCGGTCGATGAGCCGCCTCCTGTCAGTCAGCTCGGCCTTGAGGCCGTCGATCTCGGAGACGGCCTCGGCACGTTCGGCCTCCAAGCGGGAACACTCCTGCGCGAGGTCGGCCATCTCCTTGCGGTGGAGGTCGAGCCTGGCCTGATTCTGTCGAAGGACCTCCAGCCGGCTCTCGAGATCCTCGAGCTCTTCGTCGAGCTCGGCGATCTGCGAGGAGAGGGCATCGATGTCACCACGCAGATCGCGCTTCCGCGACGCGGCACTGCGCCCCGCTTCTACCTGGTCTCGGAGCTTGGCGGCCTCAAGCTCCGCGGAGCCGGCGTGCGCCTTTGCCAGATCCGCAAGCGCGTCGTATCGCGACAACCCCAGGATCTCTCCCAGGATGGCCTTGCGTTCCCTTGCGTTCCGGCGGGTGAACTCGTCGGCACGGCCCTGGAGGATGAAGGCCGAGTTGATGAAGGTGTCGTAGGTCATGCTGAGGAGGTCGCTGAGCCGCTCCTGCGTCTTCCGCAGCGACCCCCCTTCCGAGAGGGTCCGGTAGGTTCCCGCATCGGGATCGAACACCTGGAGCTCCAGACGGGTGATGCTCCCCCTGCCGGTTCGCCGGTGGTTGCGGGCGACTCGATAGCGGGTCGACCCAAGATCGAACTCGACATCGACCTGCATCTCGCTCGCCCCGATTCGGAGAAGCCCCTGCTCAGGCCTGCGGTCGGCACCGGGCTTCCGGGCCTCACCCCACAATGCCCAGGTGATCGCGTCGAGAAGAGCGGACTTGCCGTGGCCGTTGGCGCCCGAGATGCACGCCACACGGAAGGCGCGGAAGTCCAGGGCCGGCACGTCTTCGCCATAGCTCAGGAAGTTGCGCAAGGTCAGGGACACGGGCACCATCACGCACCTCCCTCCTGGAGCTCCCGCTCCAGCCGGGCCGCCGCGTCCTGCAGCTCGGACTCCAGGGCCTCAAGATCCGGCCGGTTCTGGACGTAGGCGTGGACCGCGTCCTTCAGGCCCGAGCCCTCGGAGATGTCCGCCCTTCGGACGTGATCCTGGCGGGTGGGCCTCGGGGCGATCCGCGCGATGAGGAACGCCCCCTCCAGCGCATCTCTGATGGCTTTGAGATCCACGTCCTCCGTCTGCGGCTCCAGGTTCTCGTAGACGATGCGGACGACCGCCTGGTTCAGGTCGTGCCTCCGGATCTCTTCCAGGATGGCCTCTGTCGGGCTGCTGTCCGGAGCCACGGAGACCTCGAGGGTTTTGAAGGGCCGGGCGGGAGTGGGTACGAATCGGTACTCCACCTCACGACTGGCCTCGGTTCCTTCGTGAATCGTGACCAGGCAGACCCCCTTGGCCTCGTTCTCCTCGCCGAAGTCCACCCGCTCGACGCTTCCGGAGTACACGACCGGCGGACGTCCCCCGGGGTTGAGGTCCTGGAACTTGTGAATGTGACCCAGGGCCACATAATCGAACGCGGCATCCGCGAGAGTGCTGGTGAGGAAGACGGGGTCGCGTCCGATAACGGCGGTCTGCTCCGAGCCCGAGAAGCTCGCCTCGGCTGCTGCTACATGAGCAGCAAGGATGGCAGGATAGGCCGGATCCACCCGGGCGGCAAGCGATTGGATCATTTCTGCACCGAGGTCCTGGAGTGCCCGGAGGGTCTGCTCCTGCCCCATCCCCCGGTAGGGCGCCTTGGACAGCAGGCGGCTAGCCTGGAGCCAGGGCAGACACCCGACCTGCACGGGGCCCGACCGGGTAGCGACCGTGATCAGGTCGGGCTCGGAGGCGATGTGGACTCCGTCGGTGCGGAGCGTGCCGAAGATGTCGATCGAGGATGCCCGGCCGAAGGCGACCGGGCTGTCGTGGTTCCCGGTGACGGCCACGAAGGGGATGCCCGCGTCGCTGAGGGTCCGGACCAGGGCAGCGAACTCCCTCTGGTGGGTCGGCGTGGGATCGCAGGAGCGGTAGGCGTCTCCACAGAAGACGACCAGATCGACGGCTTCCTCGACGGCGAGCTCGAGCGCGAACCTGAGGCTCCTCACGAAATCCTGAAGCCGCGTGTGCAGCCCAGTCGCCGGATCGAGTCTTCCGTAGTTCTCGATCCCGATGTGGGTGTCGGAGAGGTGGAGAAACTTGATTGGCATGGCGAGGTCTGCCGCCGGGAGGGGGACCCGCCGGTGCAGCCGAGAGGGGAGGGAACGACGTGGGTTCTTGGGGGGGGTGAGACCGCGTAGGAATGTAGACAGAAGGCAATCGGGCGTCAAGGTCGATCTGATGGACCGATGGCGGATCAGCCCATCGGGTGCCATTCGATCTGGAGGGCCCAGGAGGAGGCCGTTCCCGTCTCTCGTCGTTTGATCGAGTATCGCACCACGGCCCGGCACCATCGTGTGTGCCATCCGATCCGTACGCCGGCGACGTGTCCCCGGCCCGAAAGCACCACCAGTCGACTGCCGCCCCAGACATCGGGTTCCGAAGTGTAGAGACGCGCATCGTAGGTGTCAACCTGGAAGAGGGCACCCGACACCGAGAGGCCGAGGCCCGAGGAAGTCCGCACCTGGAGGGCCAGCCCGGCTGCGCGTCCCGTACCCGACCCGGCGGGCGATCCGCCGCGGACCAGGGCGTACCAGCAGCGAAGCCTCGTAGAACCGCGGGTCGACGCGGCAGCCCGGATGGACCGCCGCCACTGTACCCCCGTCACGCCGGATCGAACAACGGTCTTCTCACGGGAAGACAATGAGAGCTGCAGCGTGAAGGGACCCGCGCGCTGGGTAAGGGATGCGGTCGACCGGCTGCCGGTCGCGGACTCGGACATTGGGGGTTTGGGAACGATCCGACCGTGGCTGTCGACTTCCGCCTGGACCCGAGTGGTGCTCCAGGGCCGCCAGACCACACCCAGGAACCGACCCCACTCGTTTTCAGGTGGTCCGCTGTAGGCCGAAAAGGGGGCGCCTCGCAGAGCCAGGAACGTCGGGCTGTAGTGCCGACCGAGGAGGCGAAGGTGGAACGTGCCGATTCGCGCAGCGGCTCCAGCTAGCCACGCGTGGCCGAGGCCGCCGGCGAGCTCGCCGAATAGGGTGATCATGCGCAATCGCAGGGACCCGTCGACGCCGATCTGGCCAAGCGCGGAGCGGGGGCCGGCCGGTCCGGCAAGGGGCATCCCAAAAGCCGTGCGCATGATCAGCAGTCCCAGCCTGGCCGAGGCCACCCGGCCCGCGACGCGGACACCCGCGACCCGCTCCTTCAGGGCGTTCTTTCGCTTGCGCTGTGCCTGGCTGACATGCTCGCCCCCCTGGCGCAGCCGGGCCGATCCCGTGCTGTCCGCCACGGCGTCCCACGCGGTCCTGGAATAGATAACGGTCCATATCAGGGAACCGGTGCGGGCTTCGGCGTAGAGACCGCGCAGCGAGCCGTTCTCGGTGGAGGATCGGTAGCCGATGCGGCCGGCCGATCCTGGCCTCGCCCAGGCAAATCCCCTGGGCGTTCGTGTCCGGCGGCTCAGCAGGAGCCCCTGGCCGATCCCGGGCCGGAAGTCGCCCACGAGGATGCGCTCGAACCCCGGTGCAGCGGTGGTGAGCAGATGCCCGCTCCAGAAGTCCGTCATACCGGTCTCGCCTGGGTCCCGCTCGACGAGGAGGTGGCCCCGCAACAGGCCTGCGACCTCCAGGTCCGCGCGTTGATGCACGCGGAGACCCGACCAGGCATCCTGTCCATCCGAGGGTCGGGTCAGCCTCCAGGAGCTGCGCGCGGTGGTCCGCTGTGCGACGGAAACGAATAGATAGGGCCGGAGGGTCTCCACCGTCTCCCAGGTGATCCCGTGGACCCGCGCCAGCTCATCGATCCGGCGGATGGGTCCTCGCCGCGCCCGGTAGGTTGTGATGCGGCGCGCTGCCTCCATCGAGATCCAGGGGAGTGTCTGCAGCTCTTCGGCCGTCGCACGGTTCAGATCCATTCGGACCCCTTCCAACTCGGCTGAAACGGCGTGGAGGTCTTCTTCCTCTACGATACCGAGCGGGACCTCGGCCCGGGCCAACATCGGCACGCTCCCGATGAGGGTCAGAAGGAACACCGAAGTGAAAAGGACGTTTCGCACCAGCGGGGCCAACTGAACGGATTCGCCAATCACGTGGTTGCCTCCCATCTCGCAGCCGGGCCCAGAACCAACGGCAGGCCAGCGACTTGGCTCTGATCGGGTGATGTCAGGTGTCGGTCTGGCCCGATTGGGAATGCAAGCGGAGTGCCAGAGTCGATCGACCGGTGTGGATGGGGGGTGTCCAGATCAGGTGCGGCGCCAGGGAAGGTCGAGCGGATAGCGGAGTACAAACGAACGGGAGAGGGCCCGTTGGACCCTCTCCCACGCTTGCTGCAGCCCGAGCGCTCGAGCCGCTACGGATCGAGTGGCGTTTCGCCGAAGTCCTCGTCCACGAGGGGTACAACCTTGCCCCGCCGGATCTTGAGGAGGTACATCCAGGCGTTCTCCCGGTCCCCCTTGGCGAAGCTGATACGACCCGTTGCACCCGGGAGGCCCGATACTGCCTCGAGCTCATCCCGAAGGCCTTCCCTGGTGGTACCGCCCGCCTCGATCGCCGACAGGGCTGCGAGCATCGCGTCGTATCCGAGGGCCGATACGATGCTCTGGTCCCGGCCGAAGCGGGTCCGGAAGCCGTTGACGAAGTCGCGCACCGAAGGGATCTCGACCTGGTCGTAATACTTGGCGGCGAACACCGCCCCCTCGACATACTTGCCGCCGCCCTCGGCCACTTCGGGGGCGTTCCACCCCGCACCACCCAGCAGCTGGGCATGGATTCGGTGGAACGCGACCTGCGGTGCGATCAGGAGCACGTCGTCCTTCTCTCCGGCGACGAAGAGGCCGTCGAGGGTCTCAACCGGTTCGGGCTGGACGGTGTCCGGGTCCACGGGAACCGGCGGGGGCGGGGCCACGCGCATCTCGCCGAGTATCAGGGAATCGACTTCCTCGGAGAGGGCTTCCGGGATCTTGAGGGCGAGCCCGGCCTTACGTATACGCTCGAACTGACCGCGGTAGTCGGTCGTCTCGGCCTCGTAGCCTTCTTGCACGATGACCTCCGCGCCCAGTTCCTCGGCGCGGGCCGTGAATTCCTTGGTGATACGCTCCCCGTAGGCATCTCGGGTTGCGAGCGTGGCCAGGGTCCGAAGCCCCAGACGGCGCACGGCGTGGTCGGCGATGCGCCGGCCCTGCGAACCCGGCGTGGCATTCATCTGGAAAACGTATGGGCTGATCGAAGAGATCCCGTCCTCCGAGGCCGTGGGGGCGATGAGGGCCACGTGCCTTTCCCGAGCCAGTATGGCCAGGGGCTTGGTCACCTGACTGGTGAGGGCCCCGATGATAGCGATGACACTGTGCTGGTCGATCAGCCGTCTGGCGGCTTCATCCGCCCGGATCACGTCTCCTTCCGAGTCCTCGACGACCAGGCCGACCTGCTCTCCGGACGACAGGGGATTGGTCTCCCTGGCCAGCAGGATGCCGTCGCGTAAGTCCAGACCGAACGGCGTATCCATTGGGGCGATCACGCCAATCCTGTAGCGAGCGTCGAGGGGTTCCTCGGCAGGGGGGGCCTCTGCGGGAGCCTCGACCTCGGTCGGTGCCGTCTTGGGCCTGCGCCG
>JASLMQ010001014.1 GCA_030746455.1 Candidatus Latescibacterota bacterium | reverse complement strand
CTCCCGCTGGGGCAGCTCCGAGTACGGCGGCAACCACTCGGCTCAATACGCCCTCTCGCAGGGGCGCCGGCTCGGATTCGTGGGGGGAACGGACAACCATCTGGGTCAGCCGGGCGCGGGGACGCACGGGTACAACGAGGGCCAGGGATGGGTGGCGGTGCTGGCCCCGGAGCTGAGCCGCGAAGCTGTGTACGATGCCATCAAGGCAAGGCGGTGCTATGCGACCTCCGGAGCGAAGACCCTGCTCTTCGTGACCCTCGGCGACCAGTTGATGGGTTCCGAGATCACCGGCTGGTCCGGAGAACGGACGCTGCGGATCACGGCGGCGGGGGCCCGGCCGATCGACCGGCTCGAGGTGATCCGGAACGGCGAGGTGGTCTATGAGGAGCTGCCGCGGTCCTTCACGGTGGATACGGCCTTCGAGGACACCCAGCCGCTGGAGTACAAAGACGCCGCCTTTCCCTCGCTCCCTCCATTCTGCTATTACTACGTCCGGATCACCCAGCGGGATCGCCGACAGGCCTGGTCGTCGCCCATCTGGCTTTCGCCGTGATTCGGAAATGCAGTGAGACGTGAGAAGTCAGACGTGAGACGGCGAACCCGGTGAGTGGGCGGAATTGGCCCGGAAGCAATCTGACCATTGCGGAGGTCGAGATGGAGAAACTGGCAATCGACGGTGGACCGCAGGTGCGCACCACGCCGTTCCCCGAACGGAAGCCCTTCGGAGAACGGGAGGAAGAGCTGCTGCTCCAGGCGGTTCGCAGCCAGAGCCTGTTCGGCAAGAACGGGACGCTGATTCCCGAGTTCGAGAAGAAGTTCGCCGAGTTCTACGGCATGGGCTATTGCCAGAGCGCCACCAGCGGCACCGCCGCAATCCACCTGGCGGTGGGCGCCGTGAACCCGGATCCGGGCGACGAGATCATCACGGCGCCGATCACCGATCCGGGGAGCGTGATGCCCATCCTCTACCAGAACGCCATCCCGGTTTTCGCGGACGTGGACCCCAAGACGCTGAACATGACGCCTGAGTCGATCGAGGCGTGCATCACCGATCGGACCCGGGCGATCATCCTGGTGCACCTGTTCGGCCGGCCAGGCGACATCGACGAGGTGCTTCCGATCGCCGAAAAGCACAACGTGGTTCTGATCGAGGATTGCAGCCAGGCGCACGCCACGAAGTACAAGGGGCAATACGTCGGCACCTTCGGACAGATGGGCTGTTACAGCATGCAGCAGTCCAAGCACATGACGACGGGTGACGGTGGGATGGTGGTGACGAATGACGAGAAGACCTACATCCGGCTGAAGCTCTTCTCGGACAAGGGATGGCACTACGAATACATGGGAGAGCGGGACCACGGCTTCCTGGCTCCCTGCTACCGGACCACCGAGATGATGGGCGCGGTGGGCCTCGCGCAGCTTGAGAAGGTGCGCGACGTGGTGGAGCGCCGTGTCGAGCTCGGGCAGCTGTTGTGCGATCTGATCGCGGACGCGCCCGGTGTGGAGGCGGTGCCTGGAGACGAGGATCGCGAGGTCTCGTGGTGGAACTACATCTTCCATGTGACGGGGCACGATCCGGACGCGTTCTGCAAGGCCGTTTCGGCCGAGGGTGTCGCCGTTGGCGCGCACTATATCAAGGACCCGATCTATCTTCGGGGCGACTTCCTCACACACCAGAACACCTACGGCAAGAGCGGATGCCCATTCACGTGTAAGGGCGTCGACCGCGAATACACCTACGGACCCGAGCTGGTGCCCCAGGCGGTGGAGGGGTTGCGGACGGTGGCCGTGCGGGGCATCCACGAGCACATGGAAGAGGCAGACATCCGGGACATGGCCAACGCGATCAACAAGGTCGCCCGGGGGATGGAAGCGAAAGCGTGAGCTATCCGCGTCCCGTCTTGCTGGCGGGCGCAGACACAACAGGGGTCGACGATGGTTGAGGGAAGAGAGGTCGTTTCACCGAAGGGCGCGGTGGGCGCGGGGGTCGAGGACGCGGCACGGATCGGCGCTCGCATCCTGGAGCAGGGCGGCAACGCGATGGATGCGGCGGCCGGTGCGAGCATGGCGTGTTGCATGCTCAGGCCGCATGCAACGGGCGTAGGCGGCTACGTGTGCTGCGCCGTGGTGCTGGAGGGCGAGTCGGGACGTGTGTGGTCGTTGGACGCCAACGCGACGGCACCCGCGGCAGCGCACGAGGGCATGTACGAGGTGACGGCGCCGGTGCCGGGCCGCAACGGGATCAACGAGAAGGAATATGACTGCAGCGTCAAGGATGATGCGAACGTGCACGGCCCTCTCGCCGTGGGACCGCCCGGGATGATGGGCGGAATGGGAACCCTCTGGGAGCGATGGGGGAGGCTCGAGTGGCCCGAGATCGTTGCGCCGTCGCTGCAGCTGATCGAGGACGGCTTCCCTTTTGGCGTGCTGGCCGCCGCGATTGGGAACAACCAGGACGTGATCCAGCGCTTCGAGGCCACGGCGAAGCACCTGATGCCCGAGGGCCGGATCCCCGAGCCGGATGATATCTGGCACCGTCCGGACATGGAGAAGACGCTCAAGCGGATCTCCGAGGCGGGGTGGCGCGATTTCTACGAGGGCGAGATCGGGCACAAGATCGCAGACCACATCTCCGACACAGGCGGCGTCCTCACGCGTGAGGACATGGCGGCCTATCGGCCCCGGGTGACCGAGCCGTACACGACCTCGTACCGTGAGGCGACGGTCCACGGTGGGATCCTTCCGAACGGGTGTATCTCGGCGCTGCAGATCCTGAACATGCTCGAGTGCTTCGATCCGGT
>JASLMQ010001013.1 GCA_030746455.1 Candidatus Latescibacterota bacterium | reverse complement strand
GCCGTCAACAGCGATGCTCGAGGGATAGTACAGGCCTGCTGTGGTCGCCGAACCGCCGTCTCCCGCGGCCGTAGACTCCACGTTCCCGGCCACAGTCGCAAGCGTGCCCGTTTGCGCATCCACCTTCCGAATCAGGCCGTTGGAATCCTCGGCGACGTAGAGAGCGCCAGCGGCGTTGACACACAGGCCTCGCGGGTAGGTCAGGCTGGCATCGGTCGCAACCTCTCCGTCGGCGGAGTGGCCGCGTCCCGAGTCCCCCGCCACCAATGAGAGGATGCCCGTCGCAGCGTCCACCTTCCTCACACGGCCGTCGAACCAATCCGAAATGTAGAGGGTGCCCGCACTGTCGACGAACACGCTCGTCGGGCGTCTGAACTTGGCATCGGTCGCGGGCCCTCCATCACCCGTATCCCCGCTCTCTCCGTTCCCGGCAACGGTCGTGATCACACCCGTTGCTCCGTCCACTCGCCTGACCCGGCGGTGCCCTTCGTCCGCGATGTAGACGTTTCCCGCGCGATCCACGAAGATTCCAGCGGGCTGATTGAGACTCGCATCCGTTGCCGGCCCGCCGTCCCCCGTCTCGAAGCTTAGAGCGGCCCCCGCAAGGGTCGTGATGACGCCCGTCTTCGCGTGGACTTTCCGAACACGCCCCCCCCTTGCTCCGCAATATAGAGATTCCCGGTGGTGTCCAGGGCAACGCCCACGGGGGAGCTCAGGTTGCCGTCGGTTGCTGGCCCTCCATCCCCCACATCGAAGATGCCCGTCTCGCCGTTTCCGGCCACGGTCGAGATGTGTGCGGTAACGGCATCCACCTTCCGAACGCGTTTGTTGATCGTATCCCCGATGTAGATATGGCCCGCCTCGTCAAGGCAGATCCCCGAAGGGGCGTTCAGCCTAGCTTCGGTCGCCGGCCCGCCGTCTCCTGAGAAACCTGTCTCCCCGTTCCCCGCAACGGTGGAGATGATGCCCGTGGCGGCGTCCACCTTCCGCACACGGCTGTTGCCCGTATCGGCGATATAGATATTCCCCGCCCCATCCATACACACGTCCAGCGGCCGGTTCAGCCTCGCCTGCGTGGCGGCGGAACCGTCACCCGTGAAGCCTCCGACGACCGTCGTGATGTCGCCGGTCGCCGCGCCGGACGGCTGTGAAGTCACCAGCAGAGCGAGAAAAGCCACCGGCATAAGAACCGAGCCGTTCTTCACGGGATCCTCCCAGGGACGCAGGTACGTCCCACCGAGATGTGCGGCACCTCCGCCCGCCATCCCCTCACAGGTCTTCGTAGCGTGGCAGTTGCTCGAGAAATCGGTACGAATGCCGCTCTGGGTCGACGGTCCAGCAGTAGTGATCCAGCCCGTTGGTCACAACGAGGTATCTCGCCCCTACCGCGGCGTTGTACCGCGCGACCTGATCGACAGCATTCTGCCTGAGCTTCACGTCCGGGGCCTTGCATTCGGCCATCACCAGTGCGTTCCCCTGCCGATCGTGCACGACCACGTCTGCCCGGGCCTGTATTCCCCGGTCCACAAAGCCCTGCTCGACTGCCGTGAGGCCCTCCGGGAAACCGAGATCCTCGGCAAGATACCGGAGGAGGTTCTGCCGCACCCACTCCTCCGGCGAAAGCTGCACGTACTGCCGTCGCACCCTGTCGAAGATCACGGACCGCTCGCCGTCGGCCCTGATGTCGAACTCGTACTCTCTTGGGAAGTTGAGCGGCTGCATGGACGTGGTCCCGGTCATCCGGTTGGGCTCACACCACCCGCGCGGTAGATATGCCGTCCACAACCAGATTGTGGCCGCTGATGTGGCGGGCCTCGTCCGATGCCAGGAACAGGATGGCGTGCGCCACGTCAATCGGCATCCCGTGCCCCCGAAGCCCGGAGTACTGAACGGCCGCGCCCTGACCGGCACCGCCGGCATCGGCCGGATCCGCCGGGCCGACGTCGAACTCGGGCTCAAGCCGCCTGCTGTTCTCGTGTATATCCGTCACGATGGCCCCCGGGCTCACCGCGTTGGACCGGATGCCCTGGTCGGCATAGTCGACGGCCACCTGACGGGTCAGACCGACCATGCCGGCCTTGGACGCCGCATAGGCCGCGTAGCGAGGGTACCCGAAGAGCCCCTGGATCGATGCCACGTTCACGATGCTGCCGGAGCCCCGATCGATCATGTGAGGGATCGCGCACCGGCACGCCCGATACACCCCGGCCAGATTCACGTCCAGCACCCGTTGCCAGCGTGCCGGCTCGGTTTCTGCCACCGTTCCCTTGATGTCGATGCCGGCCGCATTCACCAGGATATCAAGGCCGCCGAATCGCCTGACGGTCTCATCCATCAAAGACTCGACCTCGGCATCGCTGCTCACATCGGTCCGGGCGAAGAAGCCGCCATCAGCTGCCGACGCGATCTCCGACAGGCACGCCGCTCCCGCATCGGCGTCCCGATCGGCTACCGCCACCCTTGCCCCTTCTCGCGCAAACAGGACCGACGTCGCCCGCCCGATCCCGTTTGCGCCTCCGGCCACCACCGCGACCTTGCCCTCAAGTCTCATGTGCCTGCCTCCCGCTGGGATCTTGCATCGCCCGATCTCAGGTTCGTTGTGGGCCGGTCTTCCATTCGACACGCCGTTCTCACCTCCGGTGCAGCGCCCAGCTCCTGCCCGGCCTCTCGGCTCGGAACGTCTCGACGTTCCCGTTGTCCTGGAGGGTCACGTAGCACGTACAGCCATCCGGCCCGCCGAAGGCGATGTTGCTGCAATTCTTGCCCGCGAGGTCCACTTCCAGGAGCACCCCCCCGTCAGGCGACACCTTGGCGATCGTGCCCTTGCCGTAGCGTGTGATGTAGAGGTCTCCGTCCACGTCGCACCGCATCCCGTCCATAATGTGGTCCGGGAACTCGATCAGCAATCGCTTGTTGCTCACACTACCCTCGGCCGACAGGTCGTAGGCCCACACCTTGCGCTGTATCGACTCGTTCACGTACAGGGTCTTCTCGTCGGGGCTCACCTCGATGCCGTTCGTGGTGCCCATCCCGTCTTCCAGCAAGACGAACTGTCCGTCCGTCCCGACCCTGAACATGCGCCCCGTTTCCTCCTGCCAGTCCGGGTCGCTGGCATACACGATATCGTTCGCCCCGATCGCGATGTCGTTCGGTTGGCTCAGCGTGGGTTCGTGGGCATAGACCGAGACCTCCTGAGTCGCCATGTCGACCTTGAGCACGTTGTGCCCCGTGTAGTCCGCGATGAGCATGTCGCCTTTGCTGTCGAAGCGAATGCCGTTCCCCGTGCTACCTTCCGGCAGCTCGACGAAGATGCTGCATTCTCCGTCAGGCGTCACCTTTCCGATGGTCCCTTCGCGCTGGTAGTTCACCACATAGACGTTGCCCTGGGCATCGCACGCCGGTCCCTCTATCCCGCCAGTGAAGCCCCCGGGCTCTGTCAGCACCGTGCTCTCATACAGTGGCTCGCTCATGGCATCTCCTTTCCGTATTCCCTCGGGTCTGGCGGTCTCAAAGACCGTATCCGAATGGGTAGGTCTCCGACAGCTCGACGGGGAGCTTGCCCCGCGATTCGGCCTCCCCGAACAGGATGCGGACACCGGCCTCCACTGCCGCGATGGTGGAGGAATAGGTCGTGAGGCAGCCCTGCGTCTTAGGAAAATCGGTCAACACATACGGCGTGCCGAACACGCAGAGCACAACCGTCTTCCTCAAGGCGAGCAACTTCCGCACCACCTCCACCTGGCCGCCGCCCACGCGTCCCGAGAGCTCCTTGTAGCTCACGATCCTCGGCATCGTGGCGAAGATTACCGTTCCAGCCTTCGCACACTCCTCGACCGCGGCGTCCACTTCATCTGAAGACGGGTCCTCATCGATCAGGTGGGTCCAGACCGTTCCAAGCCGCTCCCCACACTCGCGGAACAGCACATCACGGCTGTTCTCGACCGTTGCGGCGAAATCCGCCATGCCCTTCCGTTCCTCTTCGCTGCACGTTGCGACGACGCAGACCTCGCCGTTCTGGCCGAGGGGCAGGGCATCGTTCTCCAGCACCGTTGCGGACGCATCGTAGATCTCTCGACACAGCGCCTGGTGCTCTGCACATCCGAAGACAGCGTCGATCTCCTCCCGCGAGATGGGTCCCCGGGCCGGCAGCCCGGCCCACTCCTTGTGCTCGAGCACACGCATAGCCGACGCGTCCAGCTCCTCCATCGGGATGGTGCCGTCCTTGGCTGCCTCGAGCATCGCCTGGAAGGTGGGCTCTGGCGGCTCGTTGTAGTCGTGCAGGAGGATGTCGTGCCCGGCGTTGAAGGACCGTACGGCGGCGTCACCCACGGTGTAGTGGTCCGTGATCGCCTTCATGGTCAGGCTGTCCGACACGATCAGCCCCTCGTAGCCCATGTCCTTGCGAAGAAGATCGTAGATGCAGGTGCGAGAGAGAGTGGCCGGCAGGCTCGGCGTGTCATCAAGCGCCGGATAGATGATGTGGGCCGTCTCCACGCCCCGCAGTCCGGCCTTGACCAGCTCCCGATAGGGATGGAAGTCGATGGCCTCGAGGCGCTCCCGACTGTGGGGCACCACCCCGATCTGGCGGTGCGTATCGAACGCGGTGTCGCCGTGCCCGGGGAAGTGCTTCGCATTCGGGATCACCCTCACGTCCTGCATGCCCTTCACCATCGCCACCGCCATCTCCGCGACCAGCTCGGGTCGATCGCTGAACGCGCGCGTACCGATGATCGGGTTCCGAGGTTCCGTGTTCACGTCCACGCACGGCGTCCAAACGCAGTCGAAGCCCAGCGCCTTGGATTCCAGAGAGGCCATCCGTCCATATCGGTAGGCCAGGTCCGGATCACGCGCCGCTCCGAAGGCCATCGATCCTCCCTCGCCCGGGAAAGGCGTCGCCCCCCAACCCCGCATGTCACACGCATGGCTGCTCAGGAAGAGTACGGGAGTCGACGATGCCTCTTGCAGCGCATTACATGAATTCGATGGCGCTGTCCAGCTCCTTCATCCCCGCGTAGTAGATTGGTGAGACACATCCCACCAGACCCCGTCGGGCCATATCGATCGTGTCGTCGGCCCACTTCGATGCCCGGTAGCAGATCACCTGTCCGACCTTCTCTTCCAGGCTGAGCCGCTCGAAGGTCTCGTTCGCCCACGCTCCCATTATCTCTATCCTCCTTCGCAGTCGGAATCCAGTCCCTGAGCCGGATCCCCCTACTTTAGTCTTCCGCGGGCGTGGATCGGCCATACGCCCACCACCTTGTCCCCTCGGGTCACAACGAACTCGTCGTGCTCATTGATGCAGGGGCAGGGGTGTACCGGCAGCACCTGGACCAGCTCGCCGATCTGGGGCCTCCGATCGCAATCGGAGAGATCCAGGCTGCCGTGCTCTTCCGAGGTGCTATGGAAGTGCGCCTCCGGGTATTCCACGACATGCCCGACCGTGTCGCCCTTCGGCCCCGGCCGGATAACGCCGCTCATCGCCTTGGTCCCGGCGTCGAGGATGGCGCGTTTGGGCGTGGGCCGGCTCACCACCGTCGTGACGACCCGTACCGCACACTGCTCGACCGTGTGTCTGCCGTCCCAGAGATGGCCCGCGCCCCCAACAGGATACTCTCCCGCACGGTACTCCGTGAGCTCGGGAACCTCGTGGGCCTGGAACGCGCATTTCGTGCTCCCGCCGCTCACAACGGGGTGCGGCAACCCGGCCTCGTCAAGCGCATCCAGAACCTCCCGGAGGCGTTCCCGTGTCTCAGGGGGCGTGGGGAAGCCCATGATCCCCCTCATCTCGATGCCAGGCAGCGAGTCGATCAGGCGACCCAGGTCCGCGGCCTGCTCGGCGGAAGTCACCCCTGTCCTCCCCATCTCGAGCTCGACCAGCACGCCAACCGTCACGCCTTCCGCCTCCGCGGCCTGTGAGAGTCCTCGAACCGTGTACTCCGAGTCCGCCGCCACGGTCATTTTCGTCTGCTTGGCCAATGCCGTGAGGCGATCAAGCTTCTGCTTGCCGATGATGTTGTAGGGAACCAGGTAGTCCGTGATCAGGCCCCCTGCGACCAGCACTTCCGTCTCCCCGAGCTTCTGACATGTGAGGCCGATGGCCCCGCGGTCGAGCTGCATCCGTGAGATCGCCAGATTCTTGTGCGTCTTGATGTGGGGGCGGAACCCGATCTTGTGCTCGCTGAAATAGGCCTGGAAGCGATCCAGGTTCTCCTCCACAGCATCCAGGTCGAGTCTCAGGAAGGGGGTGTCCATCTCTTCGATTCGCATTGTGTCTCCTTTCGAGCTGCCGGGCATCGCAGCCGATGCTGTCAGGTCGCGATCCAGCTTCAAGTCGCCCCGAAGGGGATCAGAGTACCTTCTTGGCCACGCGTCCGAGGATCGACACGATCTCGTCGACGTCACGCTCGGAATACAGGCAGTTGATCCGCGAGATCTGCAGCACACGCTTCATCGTGTCCTCCGACCGGGCGCACAGCCCTTCGAAATAGGTCGCCTCGCCCTCGTACAGCGGCGACATCCAGGGGCTGGCCGCCGGCGTGACCGTGGCCTGGTTCAGGATCTGAGGCAGCAGATAGACCGGGCGTCCACCATAGAGCAGTCCCATGGGCAGTCCCTCTTCGCGAGTGGCGTCGCTGAACCGCTTACACGTCTCCGCGTCGTCGAACAGCAGGCCGTAGCGCACGCCCAGGTGACCCGCTTCGTCGTTCACCGGTTGGGGAGTCAGGCCGCCGATGGAGGCGATCCCTTCCCTGAACCGTCTGTATCGTGCCCTGAGCGTGCCCGTGATGGCGTCGAGCTTCTCGAGCTGCCGAAGCGCAACGGCGCCGGCCAGCTCGGTCATGCGATAGCTCTCTCCGACGAAAGGATCCAGATGGGGCGTGATGCCCGGGAAGCGAGAGTTCTCTCGGTAGTTCCCGCCATCATGGAAGCGCACGGCTCGCTCGTAGAGCTCGGGATCGCTGCTGGTCACCACGCCGCCTTCTCCGGCCGTGATCACCTTGACGATCTGCAGGCTGAAGGCACCCAGATCTCCCCACGACCCGATCGGTCGTCCCTTGTACTCGGTCCCGCAGCTCAGCGCGCAGTTCTCGATGACCTTCAGGTTGTGCTTCTTGCCGATCTCCACGACCCGATCGATCCGACACGGGAGGCCGTAGAGATGTGCGGCCAGGATCGCGCGGGTCCTCGGGGTGATCTTCGACTCGATGTCATCCGGGTCGATCGACAGCGACTCG
>JASLMQ010001012.1 GCA_030746455.1 Candidatus Latescibacterota bacterium | reverse complement strand
ATAGGTCCCGGATGCGTTGAGCCAGTCGCCGAGGAAGACCACGGTACCCCCGTCGACCTCCTTCTCGAGGACGCGGTGGTAGTGCCCGCAGAGGATCATGTCCGCGCCCTGCGCAATGACGTGGCGGGCGTGGGCGAGCGGCCGGTCAAGGCCAGGGCAGGGATTGAGATGTGCGTGGTAGCCTGAGACACGGGAGGCGAGGCGGGCCAGCAGCGCGCCCAGGTCCGGATGGAGCAGGCGGAAGAGGACGATACAGGTGGGGCTCCTGAGGATGGCCCGGCTGGCGCGGAAGAGCCGATCGGTGCGGGATTCGTCACCGTGGGCGAGGTGGAGCGTCCGGCCGTGGTGGACCACCGTGATGGGTCCGTCGGCGCACTCCAGACCGACCTGCTCGGCGAGGTAGGGCCCCAACCAGATGTCGTGGTTGCCCGGGATGTAGACGACGCGTACGCCGGCCTGGACGAGTGCGTGGAGTTCGAACAGCACGCGGGCTCCGGACGTGGGAACCGCGGTGCGGTATTCGAACCAGAACTCGAAGAGGTCGCCGAGGATATAGAGGACCTCCGCGTCGGTACGGATGGCGCGGAGGAAGGTGATGAGGGTGTCTTCCTTTTCCCGCTCGGCCGCGTGAGAGTCGTCGAGTCCCAGGTGGACGTCGGAGATGAAGTAGATGCGGGTTCGGGTCATAGGTAGATCATTGCGAGAGCTCTCAGTAGAGACGACGTCGACACGATGTAACACAAGTCAGACGTGAGACGACAGGCCCCCTGCCCTCATCAAGGGTGATCCTCAAGCCATTGTCTAATGGTCGGGGCTTGGGGGTCGTTCGGGTTCAGCTCGAGGACCTTCTGGAAGCACGCTTTCGCCCGGTCCATCCGACCCAGCTCCCGACAGGCGGCGCCCATGTTCAGGTAGGCGTCGACCATGTCGGGCTGGAGGTCGACGGCCTTCCGGCCGTGATCGATCGCTTCCTGATATCTGCGGAGCTGGAAGGCGGCGGCCGCAAGGTTGGAGTGGGCATCCGCGAAGCCGGGGGCCCGTGTGACCGCATTCCGGTAGCTCTGAACGGCGGATTCGAAGTCGTTCAAGATGTAGAAGGTGTTTCCCAGGTCGTTCCGGAGTCTACCGTCGGCCGGGGTGAGGTCGATGGCCTTGCGGTAGTGCCGGACCGCCGCAGCATAGTCCCCAACTTCGTGGTAGGCCCTACCCAGGCTGGCGTGAGCCTTGCTGTGGTCCGGCCTGAGTGAGATGGCCTTCTTGTAGTGGACAAGGGCCTTCTCGTACTTCCGCTGGCCGAAGTAGAAGCTCCCGACTGAGGTCCAGTGGCGCGGGTTCCGGGGAGCGGCCTGGAGCGCGTGCTCATAGGCCTGGCGCGCGTCGTCGGTTCTGCCACAGGAAAGATAGTGTATGCCCAGGGTTTCCCACCCATACGATCTGGCGTGCTCGGAAAGGTGGCAGCGTACCAGCAGCGCCGCGAAACGGGTCTCCGCCGAGGTCACTCTCGCGTTCACGCCGATCCAGGCCGCTGTGTGCAGCAGGGATGCCCCGCAGATCAGGATCCCGATCCGGGCTAGGCGGCTTCGGTCGGGTACGCGATCGATCAGAGCGACGGCCGTCCAGAGCGTAAGCGGCAGCGCGGGGATGGCGAAGACGTCCCAGTCGCGGAAGGCACCGATGCTGGGGTTGGCCACGAGCGCGAAGAGGATGGGAAAGACAGATGCCGTGAGGAGGAACTGGCGGACCGGGTTCCGTGCTTTCGGACGGCCGATTCCCAAGCAAAGGACCATGGCGGTCGAGGGTACTACAAGCAGCATCTGGTTGAGCACGTCGAGCATGTGGGACCACGAGAGCAGTCCGTAGTGGTAGGCCTCTCCAGCTTCGGCAAGGAGCGGAAGCACGTGGAATCCCCCGAGATCGGACAGGTGCTCGAGGGGGCGGAAACCAATGAGGACGAAGATGGCGAGGGAGGCGACGGCAAAGGGTACGAGGCACAGAAGGGCCCTCGCCGGCCGCAGCCAGACCGGGACGCGCAGGTCTTCGGAAACGCGGGTGATGTCGGAGTTGGCGAGCACGAGGAGAGAAGGCACAAGCGCTGTGGCGGTGAAGTGGAGTGGGACCAGGATCCCCAGGACAGCAGCGGGAACGAAGGTCGGCAGGCGACCCCGAAGGGCATGCAGAGAAAGCAGGAGGTAGAACAGGATCCCCGCATGGAGGAGGGGGTAGTTCTCGACGTAGCCGAAAAAGAGCTGAAGGGATCCGGTCGTGAGCAGGAGGCCCAGGACGAGGGCCTTCTCAACACCGCGCGAGCCCAGCGTATGCGCGATCTGAAGTGCCAGGAGTACATAGAGAACGCCGGAGGCGACGCTGAGGATGCGGTAGGGATCCGCCGCGGAGCTCCAGACAGAGGCCCCGAGATCGTACAGGACGCCAACGAATGCAAAGGCGAGGGGGGCGCGGTCGGCGCGCGGCAGGTGCTGCCACGTTCCCGCACCAAGCTCCCGGACAAACAGCAGCCCGTCGCCCAGGAGGTGGGTTACCGAGCGCGCAATGATGAAGACCACCAAGGCCAGACACGCCAGTGCGACTGATGCACGGATGAGAGAAGCTCTGCTGTGCCAGGGATCGAGTTGAGCCGGCAAGCTGGACAGTGCCGCGATGAGGCCAAGGTGGACCCGCGGGACCAGGAGGAGCGCACCGGCGAGAGCGAAGTAGGTCTGGGCCCAATTGGGATGATAGGCGAGGGCATCCACGCCCCACAGGCAGAGCGGATTCCAGTATGCCGTGATGAGGTGAAGGGCAAGAAAGCTCGCGGCGATGGCTGTGGCTCTTCCCAAGGTGCGCGTCTCTGGTTTTGATGGACCGTTCAAGGGTTGGCCTCGAGCCAGCTGCGTATGGCCTGTGCCTTCGCGTGGTTCGGGTCCAGCTGGAGAACCGTGGTCAGGTGCGACCTTGCGCTGTCGGTCTGGCCCAGGTTCCTGAAGGCGAGGCCGGCGTTTAGATGCGCACCCACAAGCCCCGGACGCTGCTGAATCGCCCTTCGGTAGTGCTCCAGGGCATCGGAGTACCGTCCCATCTTGTGGTAGACCGCTCCGAGGTTCATGTGGATCTGCCCGAGGCCAGGGGCAAGGCGCAGGGCCTGGCCGTGCGCGGCGAGTGCGTCGTCGAAACGCCCGAGGGCCAGGTAGAGGTTCCCCAGATTGGTGTGATAGCGCGTGTTGTCGGGGTTTGCAGCGATCGCTTCCTTGTAGGCCTGTACGGCCCGGACGGGTTCGCGCCCGCGGTAGTGTCGAATCCCGAGCGTCTCCCAGCCGTAGGACCTTGCGCCGGAGGACAGGTTGCAGTGCCTGAGGAGATGCGTAAAGCGTGCCTCTGCGGAAGCAGCGTCTGCGTTCACCGACACCCAGGCTAGGCTGTGGAGGGCGGCCGCGCCACAGACGAGCAGGCCGGCGTGGCGCAGCCGACCGTGGTCAGGTATTCGATCGATCAGGATCCGTGCCCCGTAGAGCGTAAGTGGGAGGCCGGCGAAGGCAAAGACATCCCAGTCGCGGAAGGCTCCGATCTCGGGATTCGCCACGAAGGTGAACAGAAGGGGGAAGGCCGACGTGACAAGCAGGAAAGACCGGAACGGGTCGGACGCAGGTGACCGCCAGACCGCCAGACTCAGGACGATCAGGGCCGATGGTGCGACGAGCAGGAGCTGATTGAGCACGTCCAACAGATGATCGGGAGAAAGCAGGCCATACCGGTGTGGCAGATTCGGATCTGCCGAGAAGGTCAGGAAGTGCGATCCCCTGAGGTCTCCCAGGTAGCCGACGACGTCGAAGTCGATGAGACCGAAGACGACGAGGGTCGCGATCGGGGCGACACCGAGCTGCGCCAGAGTCCGCGCGATGGCCGCCTGGGCAAGAGATCCTGGCGCTCTGTGTGTCGACCGGTGCCAGTGCAGCACGAGGACCAGGAGCGAGGGGGCCAGGGATGCTGCAGAAAAGTGGAGGGGAACCAGCGCACCCAGGAGGGCCGACGGCACCCAGGGGGACCGGCGGCCCTGGAGGACGAGGCAGGACTGATACAGGTAGAGCAAGATGCCCGACAGCAGAAGGGCATAATTCTCGACGTAGCCGAAGAAAAGCTGAACCAGGCCCGGCGTGAGGAGGAAGCCGAGGGAGACCGTCCTTTCGAGCGCAGCCGTCCCCACGTTTCGGGCCACCTGGAGTGACAGGAGTACGTAGATGAGGCCTGATACGCAGCTGTAGATGCGGTAGGTGGTGTCTGCGGATCCCCCGATCGTGGCAACCAGGTCATCGAGAGTCTCGACAATCCAGAAGGCCAGGGGAGCGCGGTCCAGGCGCGGTACGTGTACCCATACCGATGCTCCGAGCTCACGGACGAGGCGCAACCCGTCGCCCAGGAGATGGGCCTCGGAGCGCAGACTCACAAACGCGAGGAGCGACAGGAGCGCAAACAAGATCGAGGCGACGCGGAACGAGCGGCGGTTGCGCCACGGACTGAGGCTAGAGGGGGTCTTCGCGGCCAGACGGAGGACGAGGCCGCGGGCTTGAGGAATCAGGAGCAGGGCACCGACCATCGCGAATGCCCATCGAGACCACACGGGCAGGTAGGCGAGGGCGTCGATTCCCCACAGATTCAGGGGATTCCAGTATGCGACAAGGACGTGCAGGGCAAGGAAAGAGGCGACGGCGACGGTCAGTCGGCGGGGTATGTCCATCGCGTCCGGGGCCTACCGGTTCTCGGTTAGCCAAATGAAGATGGAGGCGGCCTGGGGATGCTTGGGATCGAGCGTCAACACCTTGACGAAACAGGCCTTCGCGCTATCGACCTTGGCGTTGTCCCGGTAGACGATGCCAAGGTTGTAGTAAGCGTCGATGTGGGTGGGATCCCTGTCGATGGCCCTGCGGAATGCAGCAACGGAATTCGGGTGGTCCTCAAGGTGGTAGTAGGCGATTCCCATGTTGAGCAGAGGCTCGGCAGCGGACGGGTCCACCGAAGCGGCCATACGGTAGTGTTTCGCTGCTTCCCTGTACAGACCAAGCTTGAAGTTTGCGTCGCCGAGGTTGTAGTGGGCCTGGTAGAGCGATGAGTCCAGCTCCACGGCCTTGTTGTAGAACTCGATCGCCTCTTCGTATTCCCTCCGGTCGTGATATCGATTCCCGAGGTTGTAGCAGAGCTTTACCACATTGTCGTAGGCCTCGGTGAATCGGGGATCCAGCTCCAGGGTCTTCTCGAAGGCGGCCAGGGCATCCCGGTGTCGGCCGGTCTCGTGGCTCATTGCGCCGATCGAGTTCCAGTACCTTGGATTCGTCGGGTTCGCTTCGGCTGCCATTCGGTAGGCCGCGAGGGCCTCCCCCGGTCGCTCGCGAAGCCTTTGGTGCGAGGCCAGGGTTTCCCAGCCATAGGCCCTGGCGGATGCCGAGAAGTGGCCACGCTCGAGCAGATCAGAGAACCTGTCCTCGGCGGCCGATTCCGTTGTGTTCAGGGCGATCCAGGGCAAGGTATGGAGGGTCACGGCGCCACAGATCAGGATGCCCGCGCGGTGGAGCTGCTGCGGCTCCCGGAAGTGGTCGATCAAGACGAGCGCCGACCACAGGGTGAGTGGAATCGCTGGATAGGCAAAGGCGTCCCAGTCTCTGGACGCGCCGATTTCGGGGTTGGCCACAAAGGTGAAGATGAATGGGAAGATCGACGCGACGAGCAGCACGGTCTGGAAGGGGTCGATCGATCGGGAGCGATTCCTCCTCAGACAGAGAATGATCAGGGCAGGCGGTGCGACGAGCAGATACTGGTTGAGAACGTCGAGCAGGTGATCCCAAGACAGAAGTCGGTAGTGGTAGACCGCTTCGGTATCCGAGGTGAGGGGCAGCACGAGAGATGCCTTGAACTCCGTGAGGTAGCCTACAGGATCGAAGCCGATCAGAGCGAAGATGATGCCCGCTACGAAGACTGTCGCCGTCAGCTGGCCGAAGAGCTTCCCTACTCGAGCCAGGGGGGACGGCTCGGACGCCTTCGACTGGGCTTGATGCCGCAGGATGACCAGAGCGACCAGCGAGGGCGCCAGAGCCGCGGCAGTGAAGTGGAGGGGAATCAGCAAGCCCAGCAGTGCTGCCGGTACCCAAATGGCGAGGCGTCCGTTGAGGCTGTGGTAGCACAGGAACAGGTAGGCCAGGATGCCAGGGAACAGCAGCGAGTAGTTCTCCGCATATCCGAAGAAGATCTGTGTGTAGGCCGGGGTCAGGAGAAATGCGGCGATGAGCACCTTGCGCGGGGTACTGGATCCGATGTCACCTGCTACGCGAAGGACGACGATCAGGTAGAGTATACCGGAGACGGTGCTGTAGAGGCGATAGGTGTCTTCGGCGGAGACCGACACCAGCTGCACGGCATTGTAGAGCGTCTCAATCAGCCAGAAGGTGAGGGGGGCATGGTCGATGCGTGGCATTTCGCCCCACACCTCCGACCCGAGCTCCCGCACAAGCAGGAGGCCGTCGCCCAGTAGGTGCGTCGCAGACCGCAGGCTGATGAGCAGGAAGCTCAAGGCGAGGATGATGAGGATCTGGAAGCGCCGGTTGGGGCCATCGGCGGCCCACGGGTCGACTTCGGCGGGCAGCCCGGCGATGCTCTGCGCGACCCTGTCCTGGATGGAAGGGACCAGCAGCAGCGCGCCCCCGGCGAGGACCAAGAGGCTGACCCAGAACGGCAGGTAGGTGAGGGTGTTCACTCCCCAAAGGCAGAGGGGATCCCACAGAAGGAGCAGGATGTGGAGGCCAAGGAAGCTAGCGACAACGACGCTTAGTCTGTCCGGTTTCTGCATAGAGTGGCGGTCCTGTGGTTGTGTTGGGATTGGCAGCAGCTCAAGCCAGATGTCAGGAAGGTCCAAGCTGGGATTGCACTGTCCATATTATAGGCAAATCTGGCAAGGTCTGGGCGCAATTGCTGTCAAGACGCGACACTCCGGTTATGGGGTCTGGAATCGCTCTCGCCCTCCGGATCGGGCGGCAGGCCAAGCTCGTGCCAGAACTGGGATGCCTTTAGGTCTCGCTCCTGGCGGCGTCGCGCCCGGGTCAGGGTGAGGAGGTCCATGGCGCGGGTCATACCTACGTAGAGGAGGCGCCTCTGTTCCTCGAGCTCCGTTCTGGCGCCGCTCCTGAGTGCCCGGGCGTTGGGCAGGATCCGTTCCTCGAGACCGCAGATGTAGACCTCGCGGAACTCGAGGCCCTTGGCCGCGTGAAGGGTCAGGAGATTGACGGCGTTCGGACTGTGGGAATCGTCCTCCGGGCGGTAGAGGTCGGCGAAGTCGAGCAGGCTTCTGACGGCATCTTCCAGGGTAGCGACATCCGCGCTGCACCGGGCAGCCAACTTGCGGAATTGCTCGATCTGGACCGGGGCCCGGGTCGTCAGCGTGTCCAGGGGGGGCTCGTCGCGGAGCCACATCCGCACCTGGGCCCTCAGCCTGTCGGCGTCCACCCTGGGGAATCGCTCCGCGAGGTCATTGCACAGGGCGTTGGCAGGGCCCAGCAGCGACTGCGCGCCGAGCTTGAAGTGGAGGTCGTCCTCTGCGGCGAAGCGGGTCCTGCCGCCGTCGGGCTCCTGAAACAGCATGGCGAGTGCAACTCGATCGAGGAGTCGCTCGTGGGCCAGGCGTCGGTATCGAGATGCGCGTTCCCGCTTGAGACCCTCGAACGCCAGATGCAGATAGCGGGCATCTTCCAGGGCCCGGTGTCGGTCGTCGGAGAGCTGGATGCCGTAGCGATCGCACAGGGCATCGATGTTGTGCCGTACCTCCGGGGAGTAGCTTCGGGCCATGGGCAGGGTGTCCAGGGTGGGGTTGGGCAGCCTCCGGAGACCGTTGCGCCGGGCCTCGGCGTTCAGGATTCTGAAGTCGAAGGCGTAGCCGTTGTGGGCCACCAGGAGATCGTCGCCCAGGAACGATCGGAATCGAGAGTAAACCTCCCCAAAGCTGGGAGCACCGGCGACGGCTGCGGCAGAGATCCCGTGCGTGGCTTCCGCGGAGGCGGACATCGGGCCCCTGGGACGCACCATCTCGTGGTACCGGTCGATCTCCCGGCCTCCCCTGACCTTTACGGCTCCGATTTCCACGATCTCGGCCTGGCCGGGATCCACATCGGTGGTTTCGATGTCGAACGCGGTGTAGTCCGGCAGGTAGTCGGGTTGCTCCGACCACGTGAGGGCCTGACAGAACTTGAGCGCTGCCAAAGCGGGACCGAGACCGGACTTCCGGGCCGTGGTGCCGAGATGGATGAAGGGGGCCGAGGAGACTGCCGGATCCGGGTCGAACGACAGCACGGCCGAATCCGTCCGAAGATCAAGCCTGTCTCCCGGCTGGGCTTCCACCACGCTCAGACCGGGCCTCCCCAGGGCCTCGTTGACCAGAGCGACGAGGATGTTGCGGATGATCTCGTCCTGGAAGGCGACGAAGAATCGGCCCCCGGTCTCGTATACGGACTGGGCGGCCTCCACGGCCTCCGGGATCCCGGGAAGGTCTAGAGGATCCCCTATGCTCCCAAGCCGGGTCTTGACCGATCCGGAGGACGAGGTGTTTAGCTGGTCGAGGATGTCGTCGATCAGGCCAACCAGAGAGGCCCGGGAATCCCTGCGGCCTGCGTTGACGACCACGCCCGCGAGTCCCAGGGCGCGCTGCACCTCGAGGCCCTCCTCGGGAGAGGCGTGTTGGTGGAACTGAAACGCCGCCGACTTGAAGCTGGCAAGATCTTCTCTGTCCTGAACCGCACGGATCGCAGGGTAGAGGGCGGGGTCTTCGGCATCGAGCTCCCTGCGCAGGAAGTGTTCAAGGCTGGCATCATCGTCACTGTCCAGGGCGTAGCGGAGGACGGTGAGGACCCGGCGAAGGACGGGTTGATCGAAGAGCCCCCGGCTCTGGGACATCCGACACGGCAGTCCCTGGGCCACGAACACCTGCTCGAGTTCTGCGCCAATTGCGTGCTGGGGATAGAGCACGGCAATGTCGCCCAACGTAAGGTCGCGGGCGGTGTCGATCCGACGCCGGATGTCCAAAGCGACGAAGCGGGCCTCCTCGAGAGACGCGTCGAAGGCGAATCCCCGTACCGGCGCTCCTTCCTTCTGCGTGTGGACTTCGCGTTCGAAGACGAGCTCGTTCCTCGCGATGAGCTCGCGCGCCCAACGCAGGATCTCTGACGACGATCGGTAGTTCCGGTCGAGAACAATGGGCGCTTCACATCTGTTGAAGTCATCCATGAAATGTTGGATGTTCGCGGGATCGGCGTTCCGCCAGCCGTAGATGGACTGCTCGTCGTCGGCGACCACGAAGATGCTCTGATGGGAGGAGGCCAGCGCGCGCGCGATCTCGTACTGCTCTCGGTCGGTATCCTGGAACTCGTCGACCAGAATATGCCGGTAACGGTCCTGGTAGCCTGCCAGGATTTCTGGCCGCCGGGTGAAGAGATCGTGCGTGGTGAACAGCAGGCCGTCGAAGTCGACGAGACGGTTCGAGCGCAGCTGTGCCTCGTAGGCCTCGAGCAGGTTCTTCTCCCCCGGGGACAGATCACCCTCGTTTCCGGTTCGGACCCGTCGTCTGAGGCGGGTGAGGGTGTGAAGGGTGTTGGTGATGTTGCCCTCTTCCAGATGCAGGGTCGGGACGGCGCGGTAGATCAGGGTTCGACGTAGATCCTCGTCGGCGATGCAGAATTGCCGGGACAGGCCCGCGGAGTCGTAATGCTCCCTGAGAACGCCGATGCAGAATCGGTGGAAGGTACAGGCGGTGACCAGGCGCGCCCGTTCCGTTCCCAGTGACCGGTCGAGGCGTGCCGCCATCTCACCGGCCGCTTTGTTGGTAAATGTGAGGGCAAGGATCTGCTCAGGCGGCACCCCGCCGGCCTCGACCAGGTAACGTATTCGTTCGGTGAGGACGCGCGTCTTTCCCGTACCGGGACCGGCCAGCACCAGGACAGGGCCGATGGGCGCGTTCGCGGCCTCACTTTGTGCCGGGTTGAGCGACAGGTCTGGGGTTGGCGCAGCGGGTTGGCTCATCTGGTGTATGGGTGTCGGTGCGCCGGACACTAGAGTACAGGCCGGTCGGGTGGACGGTAGTCGCTCTCGAGCGGGTTCCAGGCCTCGCCGCAAATCGAACTGATGACGGTCCATTCACCATCCGTCAGGTTCCCGTGATGGTGGTAGAGGAACCTCCGAAGTCCCGCATCGCCCGCGGCCTGGAGAAGCTGCTGGAGCTGTTGGGTAGAGATCGGATCTCCGCTGTGTGGCGTTCGACCGGCGTCCACCCAGGGCACGATGCGCTCGGGATCGTCCACGACGGCCAGGGCTCTGCGCGTCTCTCGGGCGGCAGTGTCGCCGAGGAACTCGGGCGTGAGGGCCCCCTCCAGGTCTGCCCGGTTCTCCGCGTCGGGAAGGGTCAGGCCGAAGAGGGCGCCAACGACGTCAAGTGCATCGGAGTCTGCCAGCTCCGGATTCCAGTCGGTGAGGGTTTCGACGTACCGATAGATCGTCCCGATCATACCGTCGAACCCCCGGTGCCAGAAGTAGTGCTTGGGCAACAGAACGTCCATGAACTCCGCAAGTTGGACGAAATCGTAGCCACAGAGAGGGGCGAAGGTGGCGGAGCGGGGACCGACTCCGAGCTTCACAGGGCGGCTCACTCCGGAGGTCACGCAGCTGTGTACGGCCTGGAAGAAACCGGTGAGGACCTCGACGCGGAATCGCAGCCACGCGGCCAGGTCCGGGTCACCGCCAAGCAGATGGAAGGCCCCCAGCAGTCCGCCGCTTGCGTGAAGTGCAACCCGAGATGCCTTCAGGTCGTGAAGGCGATCGTAGAGCCGGTCCTTCGCAGCGACCAGGGCGGTGTAATCGTACCCGAGCTCGGCGCATTTCTGGGCGATGGACTCGGGCAGGTCGTCGAAGATATACGATCTGCGATTCATGTGGTGAGGGGCGATCTCGTAGCCCCATTCGGGGCCGTCCATGATTCCTCCATCGACCATGGAATAGTGCTCCAACGTGTCCACCATGCGTGCGCAGAGCGCCGTCCGGGTCTTCTCATCCCCGAAGATGTGTCCGCTTCCACCCGGGCCCGCACCTGCCTGTGGCTGGAATACCCAGACAGACCACCCGCGGTCCTTTGCCGCAGCGAGGGTCCTTTCCAGCGCGGTCCGGGATGTGGGGTCGGGATCGGCAGCGGCGGGCGGGTCGACGCCGAACCGTCGGTAGACCTCCGGATTCGGCACGAACGTCGGGGTACCTGCCGGGCCTGAAGCGGTCGGCATCGGGCCGGGCAGAAGATCGGGGGCGTCGAACACGAGAGGACCGATGACCAGGCCGTCCACACCGCCGGATTCCCACGCGTCGAAGAGCCGATCGTGGTCCTCCATCACGTGTTCCATGTTTCGCATCACGTCCATCCACAGTTTCATGGTAGGTACCCTCCCACGTGGACATCGCCTCGTCACTCAGGCTTCCTGTGTTGGCGAGATTCCGTCGTCCGTGCGGCATTCAGGCAGTAAGTAAGGTGAATGCAATGGGGGAAGCAAGTCCCTTGGCCGCGACCCGGAGGGGTGGTGTTGCCGAACCGTCATAGGGCCAAGGTTCCGGCGCCGGGATTTGCCTTGCACAAGCGTCCGGCGGGCGCATATATTGAGTCCTGCCATAGATGACAGCGTCTGATACGGGCAGCTGATTCGGGTGTCCGTGGGGGAGGAAAGAGGTGAGAGGAGACGTGGAATGACGTCCAAGGAGCGTATTCTGGCGGCGTTCGACAAGCAAGAGACCGACAAGGTGCCCGTGGGCCACGTGAGCTTCTCTTCGGCTGTGGCCTCCGACCTGCTCGGACGAGAGGCCTACGTGGGTTTCGGCATTCAGCAATGGCGGGAGGCGGTCGCGCTCTGGAACGGGCAAGATGCGCACGCGGAGTTCGTCGAGCGCTCCTTCCAGGATACGCTCGAGGTCAATCGGCTCGGCCTCAACGACATCTACCGGATGATGTATCCCAGGAACTGCAGGAAGCCAACGAAGCGGATCGATGAACACACCTTTCTGTATGAATATGGCGAGGAAGAGACCTGGAAGGCGCTGCGGCACGATCCCGAGCAGGAACACATCAACATCCTCTTCGACTACAAGCCCAGGCCCCCGCTGACATACGAGGCCATCGAACAGCAGCTCGCGGCAGGAGAGAAGGCTCTGGCGTCGCCGCCGAAGCCGCCCGTCTTCTCGGACGACGACGCGTCGATTCGAGCCTACCGAATGATCGGAGATACGGTTACGATCCGCATGAGCGGAGGGGGCGTGAGCATCCCCCGGGACGAGATCTGGCTGGAGGCAGTGGTCCTCCGTCCCGACCTGGTGGCCAGGCACCTGGACCTCCAGGTGGAGCGGGCCCGGAGAACGGTGGGGCCGCTGATTGAGTTCGGATTCACGATTCTGTTCGGCGGGGGCGACTTCGCGGGGTACGAGGGTCCGTTCTATTCGCCTAAAGCCTTCCATGAGCTGATGCTTCCGCGTCTGCAACAGGTGTCCGAGATCATCCATGGCCACGGGGGCCGGACGATCTTTGCCAGCGATGGAGACCTCTGGCCCGTGGCGGACGACCTCTTCGGCGCATCGGGCGTGGACGGGTTCTACGAGATCGATCGATTGGCGGGAATGGACCTGAAGAAGCTTCGCGGACGGTTCCCGGACCTGACGCTGATGGGGAACATGAACTCCTGCACGCTCCACACGGGTTCGCGCGACGAGGTGATCGAGGAGACCCTGTCGTGCATCGAAGATGCGAAGGAACTGAACGGGATCATTATAGGGGTGTCCAACATGCTCATGCCGGGCACGCCAGCCGAGAACGTGACTGCGATGCTGGAGACCATCGAGAACAACCGATAGATCAGGACGGGAGAACGCTATGGGACTGATGGCCGGATCTGCAGTCGTAGATATCACGCCGAAAAGCCCCTGTCACCTGGCCGGGTATGGATCGCGAGACCACGCACACGAGGGCGTTCACGATCCACTTTCGCTTCGTGCGCTCTACGTGCGTGGGGTCTCGAACGATGCACTGCTGGTCTCGGCGGATATCCTCTGGTTCTACGAGGATATGATCGAGCGCATGGAGGTGGCGCTGGAACGGGAACTGGGACTCAAGCCATCGGACGTGCTGTTCTGTGGCACTCACACGCACTCGGCCCCCACGGTTTCCAGAGAACACGTGAACCGCGAGTGGCAGACGATGGTTGAGAAGCAGGCCGTTGCGGCCGCGGCTCTGGCGCATGGACGTCTGAAGGAGGTCTCCCTGCGCGTCGGCCGCGGGAGCTGCGAGATCGGGATCAACCGCAGGGAGCAGAAGCCGACCGGAGAGGTGGTGCTGGGGAAGAATCCCGAGGGGACGATCGACCGGGAGCTGATCGTGCTTGCGTTCGACGGGCCGGACGGGGAGCCGGTGGCACGGATCTCCAGCTTCGCGTGCCACGGCGTGGTTCTGAGCGGGCGGAACTATCAGATCTCGGGTGACTGGCTCGGGCTGGCGGCTTCGGAAATCGAGGCGGGGATGAGCCGTGCCGTCATGATCCTCCTCAATGGGGGAGCGGCGAACGTCAATCCCGTGGTGGGGCCGCAAGAGGACTTCGAGCCGGTGGAGGCACATGCGAAGGAGTTCGTCGAGGCATACGGTGCAACGTGTAGTGGTCTCGAACCCGTGGAGGGACAGGACGAGGTGGGCGGGGACGACCTGACGATCCAGATGCCGCGCAAGCTGCGCGATGTGGAGGATGGCCAGGGGAAATTCCGTCCGCTACGGATACGGGGCCTGCGGATTGGTCCGCTACGCATCGTCGGGCACCCGGGAGAGGTCTTCTCAGAGACGACGATGGCGGTGAAGGCGGGGTCGCCCCACAAGCTCACGATGGTGAACTCCTACACCGGAGGCGGCAGCGGCGGGTACGTGCCCGTGGCCGAGGCCTATGAGACCGGGGGCTACGAGGTTCGAGTGACGCCATACGCGGAGGGGGCTGAGTCGGTGCTCAGGCAGGGGTTCCTGGATCTGCTGAGGAAGCTCTAGAACCCTGATCAAGAAGCGTACACCACGAAGGACACGAAGATCACGAAGGGTTGGGAAGGAGGGCGCGGTGGCGGAGTCCTTTGTCGATTTCCTTGAGGCGTATGGTAAGGTGCATCCCCCGGAAATGGTCCTACGGGAGGGGGGCGATTTTGCGGAGTGGCAGGGCCGGTTCCGGGCCCAGGTGGAGGGGCTTCGGGGCCCACTTCCCGATCGCGTCGAGCCAGAGGTGGAGGTCGTCGAGGAGGTGCAGGCGGAGGGGCACAAGCGGCTCCTGCTGCGCTTTGGGGTAAGCGACGTTTCGACCATGGCGGCCTACCTCCTGGTGCCCGACGACCTGTCCGAGGGGGAGCAGCGGCCTGGCTTGATCGTCTCCCACGGTCACGCGAAGTACGGGATGGATTCGATGTGCGGGGTCCAGGGTTTGGCCGAGGGGGACGGCGCCAGACGGGCCTACGCTCTGTCCGCCGTTGAGGCGGGCTACGCGGTCCTCGCGCCGGCCTGGTGGGGCTGGGTGGGGCGAGATGGACACGCGGACCGGGTGGGTGGACGGGACAAGTGCAACGTGATCCAGATGGCCGCGGGGATGTACGGGATCAACGTGACCGACCTCCACATCCAGGACGGCCAGGCGTGTGTCGATGTGCTCGCGGGCAGGTCCGAGGTGGATGAGGGCCGTATCGGCTGTATCGGCAATTCCTACGGGGGCCGGACGACGATGTGGCTCACGATATTCGAGGACCGGATCAAGGCGTGCGTTCCCTCCGGGTGCATGAACACCTTCCGTGAGCGGTCTCTGAAGCTCGGGTCGTGCGGGATTCAGTATCTGCCAGGGATCCTGCGGTACGGCGACGTGCCGGAGCTGTTCTGTCTGATCGCCCCTCGACCGATGCAGCTCCAAGCAGGTGAAGGGGACGGCCTGATCACGGATACAGATCGCGATGGGATGGTGGAGACGGTGGGCCGAGCCTACCGTGCCCTCGGCTGCGAGGACCGGTTCGATTACGTGCTCCACTCCGACGGCCACCTGCTCCGCTGGGACCTTGCGGCGCCTTTCCTGAAACGGCACCTGTGATGCAGACGGCGTATGACGTGGTCGTTGTTGGTGGAGGAGGAAGCGGCCTTGCCGCTGCCGCAAGCGCTGCCGAACACGGGGCCTCGGTCCTGCTGCTGGAGAAGCAGTCGGAAATCGGTGGGACGACCGGCATCGCCGTCGGGTCGTTCACGGCCAGCCGAACGCGACTCCAGGAGCGCGCCGGTATCCACGACGATGTGTCGGACCACGCGGAGGATGCCGGCAAGTTCGCCCCCGCTGAGATCGAGCACCGCAACGCACCTTCTCTGCGGCGCTTCTTCCTGGACCATGGGTCGGACGCCCTGCACTGGCTGATGGATATGGGGCTGCAATTCCAGGGCCCCAACCCGGAGCCGCCGAACCGGGTGCCGCGCATGCACAACGTGGTTCCCGGTGCCAGGGCTTATGTAGCCGAGCTCCAGAAGCGTCTGCTCAGCAACGGGGGCGCGGTCCTCTGCAATGCGGCCGCCGAGTCGCTGGTGAGCACCGGTCCGAGGATTACCGGGGTCGTGGCCCGGATCGACGGTGGGCCTGTCGAGCTCACGGCGGAACGGGGGGTCGTGCTGGCTGCGGGGGACTACGCCAACTCCCCCGAGCTGATCGGGCGGTTCAAGGGCGATCGCTTCGCCGACATCGAGGGGATCAATCCCCATTCGGTGGGCGACGGGCACGTGCTGGCGGAGCAGGCGGGAGCACGGCTGGTCAATATGGAGGTCACCTACGGCCCGGAAATCCGATTCGTGGTGCCGGAGGGGCGGACCCTGCAGCAGCTTATGCCGTCCACGGGACCGATCGCCAGCCTGATCGGCCGCCTGCTCCCCGTGGTTCCGCGGTTCGTGATGAACGCGGTGGCCCGACGGCTTCTGGTCACATGGCAGCATCCCGAGGACGCGCT
>JASLMQ010001011.1 GCA_030746455.1 Candidatus Latescibacterota bacterium | reverse complement strand
CACGAGCTGACCGTCCAGGAGACCGTGCTCCGCGCGGCAGGGATCCTTCCGGGGTAGACCAAGGCGTGTGGATCTCGCGCCACAGGTGTTGTGGGGAGTCACTGGAACCGATCGTCTGCCGCAGGCGTGTGTATTCATAAGTGGGGCTCAATCCGGGACGTTCGGCTGTTAGCCGGCCTTGGCACGCGTCTTGCCTTGCATTGTGGGTGCGGCGGGATCTGCCTGTCGGCATCTCTCACAGCAACGGAGGACACGGCCCCCTCGCGGGTCTGGTGTGGGTCCTCTAAGCCCGCGGAACCACGCGGGCGGAGCAACGGAGGAACGCGTTGAGAATCGGGATCGTGGCGGTGCTGATCGCGCTGTCTTCGGTGACGACCGAGGCCACCACACTCAGTGGCTTCGTGACCGACACTGAGAACGGGGAGTTCCTGCCCTACTGCAGCGTGGTTCTGAAGGGGTCGGGTCCGCCCCTGGGGGCCATCACCAACCTGGAGGGGTATTTCGCCATCAAGCGTGTGCCCGACGGCACGTACACGCTTGTGGTCTCCTACGTGGGCTACGGGAGCTACCGGGACACGCTGGACCTGAGCGGCACCGGCGAGAGGAGGATCTCTGTTGCGCTGAAGTCGGTTCCCATCGCGGGCGCGGAGATCGTGGTCGAGGCCGATCCCTACGAGGAGGAGCGGGCCGTTCAGACCGGATTCATTGCCCTCGAGACGGAAAAGCTCCAGGCCCCCCCATCGGTTGCGGAGCCGGATGTGCTCCGAAGCCTGCAGCTCCTGCCAGGGATTCAGGCCGCGTCGGACATCAGCAGCGGGCTCTACATTCGTGGAGGCGGCCCCGACCAGACCCTGATCCTGCTCGATCAGATTCCACTCTACAATCCCTCCCATGCCTTCGGGTTCTTCTCGACCTTCAATTCGGATGCGATCAAGGACATCGCGCTCCACAAGGGTGCCTACCCAGCGATGTACGGGGGGCGACTGGGATCGGTGCTGGACGTCCACAACCGCGACGGCAATCGCAAGGAGTTCCAGGGTACCGGGGGAGTCAGCCTGATCTCGGGCCGGCTGACCCTCGAGGGTCCTATGCCCAGGGGATCGTGGATGCTGTCGGGCCGCCGGACCTACATGGAGCCGATCCTGTCGGCCATTCGGAACGACAGCACCGAGGTGCCGTCGTACTTCTTCTATGACCTCAACGCCAAGCTCAACCAGGACTGGGGCGACAAGGACAAGATCTCGACCAGCGGCTATTTCGGCCGGGACGATCTCGATTTCGACTTGGACGAGGGCAGTTACATCAGCATCCGCTGGGGTAACACGGCCGTGACCGGGAAGTGGACCCACCTGTTTCGGCCGACGCTGTTCGGGAGCTTCATGGTGGCGGGAAGCAAGTACACGAGCGAAACGTCTCTCAGTTTTTTCGAAACCCCCATCAGATTTTCGAACAGCATTCGGGACATCACCGCCAAGGGAGACATCGACTACTTCGCCACGAGCCACCACTCCCTCACCGCCGGCTTCCTCGGCTCGTGGTACGAGTTCGCCTTCGAGCAGACCTTCAACTATGAGGACCAGCTCGATCTCAGGGAGCGACCGACCCTCCTGTCCTTCTACCTTCAGGACCACTGGCAACCGGGGCTCGAGACGAGCATACGGCTCGGGGCACGTGTGAATCACTTCAGCGAGGGTGGGCGTCTCCACTGGGAGCCCCGGTTCTCCCTGAGCCAACAGGTCAAGCCCGGGCTGCGGCTCAAGCTGGGTGGGGGATTCTACCACCAGTACCTTCAGTTGGTGACAACCGAGGGGTTCAGCGGCGGGGACTTCTGGGTGCCGATCGACGACACGGTGGATCCGGGACGGTCCTGGCAGGGGGTCGTGGGGCTGCAGTGGGAGCCGTCGAAGCGGTACGAGGCGTCGATCGAGGCCTACTATGTGGACCTGGAGAACCTGGTGGTCCTGGATACGAAGGTGGCCGTAGACAGCGAGGAGACGACCTCCGAGGACGTCTTTGTGACAGGCGGAACAGGGCGCGCGACGGGCCTCGAGCTCTTCCTCCAGCGCCGGACCGGGGCACTCACCGGGTGGATCGGGTATACGCTCGGGTGGACACGGCGAACCTTTCCGGAGCTGAACGGAGGCAAGGCCTTCCCCCCGAAGTACGACCGACGCCATGACCTTTCTTTCGTTACCAACTACCGGGTGGGGAGGTGGACCCTGGGCGCCAACCTGCTGTATGGCACCGGCCAGGCCTTCACGCCCGCCTCGGCGCGGTACACGATGCGCTCGCCCGCGACAGGCGTCTTCCTCGACGACGACTTCGTGCTGCCCGCAGACAAGAACAGCGCTAGATTGCTGCCATACCATCGACTGGATCTGAGCGTGAATCGGCGGGTGAGCCCATGGGGGTTGGATGCCGAGATCTACCTCCAGGTCTTCAACGTGTACAACCGGAGGAACGAGTGGTTCGTCCAGTACGACGCGGACAACCCGTACACCGATCCGAACGTGATCAAGATGCTTCCGATTCTGCCGACCCTCGGCATCAACTTCGGGTTCTGAGAGCATCGGGGGAGGGATGAAGATGCTATCGATCCGTACTCGACTGACCTTCTGGATATGCAGCCTGGTCCTGGTGGCCTGTGCCGCGGAGCGGAAACCCGGAGATCTCTTCGGCCCGTCTGAAGCCGGCACGCTCGTAGTGGACGCGCAGCTCCTGGTTGGACTCCGCCTGCCCGCGATGTTCGTGCACCAGACACTCGAGCCCGGCGCGAAATACACCCGCGACCTCTTCGCGGTTCGGGATGCGCAGGTCGAGATCACAACGGGGAGCGAGGTGTTCACTTACTCGGCCGATCCGGACTCGATGGGCCGATATCTCCCGCCGGCGGGTGCACCGGTCGTTCTGCCGGAGACCGAATATCGTCTACTGGTCCGGTCCGGGGGGCGTGAGGCGCGCGCGGTGACCCGGACCCCGGAGCGGCTGGTGCTTCGCGAGTCCGTGCTCCTGGATGAGGAGACGCTGCAGGTACGGCGCCGGCTGCGGAGTTACTCGGAGGGCGAGACGGTGGTGTTCTCGGCCGAGGAGAATCGGATCACCTATCTGGACGGCCTGGTGGAGACGCGATTCGATCCGATCGACGTCCGCGCCTATCAGGCGGGCGTGTTCAGCCTGGATCCGGATTCCGAGCAGCTGCTTGACGCAGACTGGCTGGAGGAAGACGACTATGAGGAGATCCTCCAGCGGGAGGTGAGCTCGCCGCCCTACGACGCGCCCGACGGCAAGCTGCGGTTGCCGTGGTTCGCGGTGTACTACGCAGGCCGGCACGTGATCAAGATCTATGCGCTGGACGTGAACTGGTTCGATTTCGCCCGCTCGAGCCCCGAAATGCAGGAGCAGAGCGGCGGATTCGGCGGACTGGCTGGGGAGAACTTCGAGCGTCCCATCTTCCACGTGGATGGGGGGATCGGCCTGTTCGGATCCGCTTCGGTGGATTCCCTGGGGTTCGTGGTGATTCCAAGGGAGTAGGCCTTGCCCTGTTGACGTAACCCGATGGCGCGCATATGATCCGCAGTCGAGGGACCTGGCTGCGGATCTTCATTTACGCGGCGGTCTGGGCGAGGTAGGTTTCCCCGCTTGCGTTGGATGCTCTGGCGCCTTATCATCCACCTGCTCCTCTCTGTGTGCCGCACCTGTCCGGTGCAAGAGAAGCCACGGGGGGAAGAGATCGATTGATGCTCTGCTGGAGACGAAGAGACTCAGCAAGGAGGAATGGATGAGTGCGGTAATCGTATGGATCGTCGTGGTTGCGGCAAGCGCCGCAGTCCTGCTTCTGGTTTCGGCGCGTGAGCTGCCGGCCTCGGAGACGCATCCGGTCTACCCGGTGCAGGCGTCTGGGGATCGCGAAGTGAGTCTGAAGCGCACGGTGGCGCCCCTGATGGAGATGGCCGAGGAAGAGATGGTTGCGTTGGTGCCCGATCGGACGGGATTCCGCTTCATGGGCTGCCCAGACTGCGACGAGGGTACGCAGGAGGGACAGCTGGATTGGTCGATTCTTGATCCGCACCACGTGACCTGCCGGTACTGCGGCATGGTCTATCCGAACGAAAAGTACCCGGAAGACGGGGTCCTCAAGCTGACGAATCCGGTTGGGGTCGAAGTGGAGTACCCCTACTGGGAGGATGAGACGGGATACCGATACCTCTTCAGCGCGAGGGGTTG
>JASLMQ010001010.1 GCA_030746455.1 Candidatus Latescibacterota bacterium | reverse complement strand
AAGGATGTGACGACGACGATAGCGGTTCAGGCGAGCGGCGTGGAGGTGCCCACGGGTCCGCGCGGCGTGTTCGCCCTGGATCTGAACCTGGACTATGGTGATGACAGTCAGGCGCAGACGTCGTCGGTACCCAGCGTGGGTGATACGGTTACGATCGATCTTGTGGCGACCGAAGGCGCATCGGGTGCCGTTGGGTTCAGTGCGACATTGAGCTACAACACGGATGCGCTGAAGTTCCTGAGCCTTTCTGCAGTAGACTTGTTCGCCAATGGCATGCCGATACCTCAGCTTGGTGAGGGTACGGTGTCGCTGAACGTGGCATTGCTCGGGACGTCGTCGACAAAGGACTCGGGCAGCATGGGGCAGGTCCAGTTCGAGGTTCGCAGTGGGTTCAGCGAGAAGACAACGGTGGTGCTGTTGTCCGGCCAGTATGGGACGTCATCGGGCACGTCGGACGTGACAATCGGTTCGGGTGGTGCTTCTGCCGTCATCGGCGGCGGCACGTCATCCGGAGAGCCGACAGCCGACTTCTCGGGCGACGGCAAGGTGGACTTCAGCGATTTCGTGCAGTTTGCTCAGGCATTCGGCGGCACGAATCCGGCCTTCGATCTTGACGGCGACGGTAAGGTTGGGTTTGGTGATTTCGTGAAGTTCGCTCAGGCGTTCGGCAGCACGGTGGGCAAGCCGGCCGGTCTGGCGAAGCCCGTTGGCGTGGCGCCGGGGCCGAATGGAGACGCGGGCGTGACGGTGTCGTCTCGGTCCGCTGGTGCTGATGGAGAGGTGAGCGTGGTTGTTGGCGTGAGCGATGCGGTGGAGGTGTCGGGTTACAGCCTTCGCGTGTCGTATGATGCGTCTGCGCTGGAGCTTCTGGGTAGCGAGGCGGTTGCGGCGTCGCGGTTCGGGGACTCGGGCTCGGTTGGCTTGAGCACGCGCCCCGGGGTTGGTGAGGCCGTGATTGCGGACATGCTGGTGTCCGACGCAGTGGTATCCGGATCGGGCGATCTGGTGCGTCTGCGCTTTCGTGTGTTGGATGCGACGGTGTCGAGTCGTGTGTCGATCACGGATGTGGAGGTGTCCGACGGCTTGGGTCGGATCGACCTGCTGGCGGGAGTGGAGGATGCGTCGGTTCGCGCGATCCCGGCCGAATATGCGCTGGGTCAGAACTACCCGAACCCTTTCAACCCGGACACGCAGATCTCTTATCAGCTGCCTGAGAGCGGCGAGGTGTGGCTGGTGGTGTATAACCTGCTGGGCCAGGAGGTGCGCGTGCTGGCCCAGGGTCACCAGGATGTCGGCTACTACCGCGTGGTGTGGGACGGCAAGGACACGTCGGGTCGTTCGGTGTCCAGCGGCGTCTATCTGGTGCGGATGGCGTCGGGCGACTTCACCAGCGTGAAGAAGATGCTCCTCCTGAAGTAGGGGGAGGACATCGATAGATCGGGCGAATGGCCATTCGCGTATGGAATGCAGAGGCTGCCGTCGTGACCTCACCCAACAGATTCCGTATGCTCTTCACGGACCGGGTGCAACACTGGGTCCTCCTGGCCATCCCCCTGTGTTTATTGCTCTTGCTCGAGCGCAACTTCTGGGGATTCATCCAGGACGACGCCTTCATCTCCTTCCGGTATGCCAGGAATCTCGTAGAGGGCGAGGGGCTCGTCTTCAACCCGGGTGAGTGGGTGGAAGGCTACTCAAACTTCCTCTGGACCCTGCTGATGGCCATACCCATCGGGCTGGGTCTCGACCCGGTGCCCTTCAGCTCGGGTCTGGGCCTGCTGCTGAGTCTTGGGTGCCTGGCCTGCTGTCACGCTATGGCCAGGCTGTTCTTGGCGGACCGTGGGCTTGCCGTCCAGCTACTCCCATCCGCGCTGCTCGCTTCGAGCACGAGCTTCAGCCTCTGGGCCGTATCCGGCATGGAGCTGGCGCTATTCACCTTACTGGTGCTGGCGGGCTCCTACCTGTTCCTACGCGATCTTGGGGAGGGGGCACCAAACCGCCGAGGGATGGCGCTGTCCGGCCTCCTTCTGGGCCTGGCGTCGCTCACCCGGCCCGAAGGTCCCGTGTTCATCGTCCTGATGGTGCCGACTATGCTGCTGGGAGGGCAGCGGCGCGATCAGCGACTCAGGTGCGTCCTCGCATTCTGCCTGTCTGCGGCCGCGATCCTCCTGCCCTACTACGCCTGGCGGCTTGCCTACTACGGCCACCTGGTGCCGAACACCTACTACGTCAAGGCAGCCGGGGGGATGTACGCCATACAGCACGGCCTGAGCTATCTCAAGAAACTGCTGGTGTTCAACCACAACGGCGTGCTGATGGGGCTTGCTCTGATTGGCGTGCTCAGCGGCAGGAACAAGCCGGCAAAGGTATTCGCCTTCGGCAGTGTCCTGGCCTTCACATCCTACATGGTGAAGATCGGTGGGGACATCCTGCCTATGTACAGGCTGTACGCACCTTGCCTTCCTTTCCTGTATCTGCTCGCAGCCGCTGGAGCCGCGAGCGTAGTGGATATGGTGGATTCGGTCATTTCGAAGGCGGGAGCTGCGGGGGCCGTTTCCCACGATACCGGTCAGCAGGTCAGGGGAGCCGCAATCTGGTCAGTGACCGCCGGCTGCATCTTCGTGGCCCTCTCCAATTTCTCCACGGGCCTCGGGCATTCGGAATATGGTGGAGTTCTGAAAGCACTCGAGCGTAGCCACATTGCCGTCGGGCGTCTATTGGATGACATCCACGTTCCCGGCGACAAGGCCATTGCGCAAGACATGGGCGCGGTTCCCTACTACGCGGGAAATGTCAGATTTGTGGACGTAATCGGGCTGACGGACAGGCGGGTTGCACGTGAGATGTACGACGTTGGGTACACACCTTACGTGCGCTATCTGATGTGGGGAGATCCTGCCGCACGGCAGCGAATCGACCAGGTGGACGATCGGCTGAAAGAGTACTTGCTTTCCCTGGATTGTCGCTACATAATATTCAACGTACATATGCCCGGAGTTGATCGGGATGCCGTGCTGGGCGCAATCGATCGCAAGGACGCGACGTTCTTCCAGCCTCACATCGCCGCGAACACGTTCTATCACAATCTGGGAAGCGACAGTAGGTTCATCGAAGGCTACCGCCTAAGGAGGGGGTGGCCTTACAGCCTAGTGTACTACCTGCTACTCTACGAACGGGTTCCACATCCCCCTTCGTGAGGGTCCACCAATCGTCTAGGAAGAATCCGCATTCGTACCGACTACGCAATGTGTCCATAGAAAGGACTGCAAGGGAGGATTTCAACATGAAGACCCGGAATGATGTGTCTCTGTTTCTGCTTGCTGTCGTGGCTGTGGTGCTCACAATGACT
>JASLMQ010001009.1 GCA_030746455.1 Candidatus Latescibacterota bacterium | reverse complement strand
CGGTAGTCGCAGAGAATGAGATCGGGGGGCTGGTCTTGGGCTATCTCCAGCGCCTCCGGGCCATCCTGGGCCAGGTGGACCGCATATCCCTGGCGCTCCAGCATCTGGCGCATGGCGGTCCGGACCGCCGAGTCATCGTCCACAACGAGTACGGTGTAGAATTCCGGCATGCGATCTCTTCCCCGGGTATCAGATGCGCTGCTCATCGCTTGGTCGTGCAGCCAGGCCTACCTCCTCAGAAAGCCGATCTCTCTGCCGGCGAGCTGGCTGAGCAGGACCTGGTAGCGGATCAGGTGGACGTTCCCATCGGCAAGCTTGTAGGCCAGCTCGTCGGTGAGTACGGGCACAGCCATCCGGGTTTGATCCAGGAACATCTGGAAGGCCGTCTTGTAGTCCACGAGAGCCTCTTCGTACTCGGTGTGGATGCGCAGGAGTTCCGCGTGCCCCGGGCGCACCCCGCGGACCGTTTCCTGAAGGATATCGACACGTTTGAGCAGGTTGAGCGTGTACTGCTGGGTCCAGTATTGCGGCGTGGCCCCGTTTGCCCAGTCCTGCGAGATGGCGGTGTACTCGTCGATCATCACGCCCACGGTGACGAAGGTCTTCGCTACTTCCGCAACATAGGCATCCAGCTCGGAGACCGGTATCGTCACAAGGGGGACGACGGACGGAGTGGTTCCCGGATCCGTGGGAGAGGAGGAACCGCATCCGTGCAACGAAAGCAGGAGGAGTGCTATCAGTTGCTTCATGGGAGGAACGCTAGAGCTTGCCTTCGACCATAGACAGGAACGCGGGATTGCCCGCAAGCAGTCCGCCGTCGACGGTGATGGTGGCGCCGGTTACGAACGACGCGGCCTCCGATGCCAGGAAGACCACCACGCGCGCCACCTCCTCGGGCTGGGCCACGCGGCCCACGGGATAGAGTCGTCCAAGCCGGTTGAGGATGTCGGGATCCTTCTGGAGGGGTTCGGCCCACACGTCCGTCTCCACGGTGCCCGCACAGATCGCGTTCACCCGTATGCCGTCGGGGCCATAGTCTGCGGCCATCGTCCGGGTGAGCGCAAGCTGTCCCCCCTTGGCGGCGCTGTAGGCGCTCTCCCCGAAAGACATCAGGGCGTTCACCGATGAGACATTCACGATCGCGCCGCCGCCTCTGTGTATCATCTGGGGCAGTGCTGCCCTGCTGCACAGGAAGGTGCTCGTGAGGCAGCCGTTGATGTTCTGGTGCCAGAGCTCGGGTTCGATATCGAGGACCTTGTCCCCCTGGCAGGTGTAGGCGTTGTTGACCAGGATGTCGACCCCGCCGAAGGCCTCAACGGCGCCGGTGACGAAACGCTCCACGTCTTCCGCGGAGGAGGCGTCGGCCGAGAGCGCGAAAACCTCGGCGCCGGTGGCACACACTGCCTCGGTCGCTACGTCCAGCAGTTCCTGACGGCGCGAACAGATGGCGACCTTGCATCCCTCTGCGGCGAAGGCGAGCGCCGAGGCACGACCAATTCCACGGCTGCCACCCGTGATCACGGCAACCTTGTCTTTCAGGTTGAGCTCCATGCTCCAGTTTCCTTTCAAAGCCGGGAGGCCAGCCTCGACCCGTCAGGATCGAGGAGCTACGCAATGCGCGGAAAGGGCGGAAAGCGATGAAGGAGCAGTGCGGCCTGGGCCCTCTGCTGCACGCCAAAGCATCAGTGAGGTCCGAGCTATGCCGTTTTCTCGGCCGACGAGAGGAGATAGATCGCCGCAAGCGCCAGCAGGATGCCCGCGCCCTTCCGGAGGCTCAGCGGTTCGCCAAGAATGAGGAATCCCAGCAGGATGGGCACGGCAACGTGCAATGCGGTCAGCGGGACCAGCGTGGTGACCTGGGTGGTCTGGGAGAGCTTGTAGAAGGCCATGTTTCCCAGGACGAACAGGATTCCGACCGCAACGCCCATGGCGTGGAAGCGCGTGAACCCGAAGGACGCCCGGGAAAACAGGATCAGGCCCATGGTGACGTAGCCGAACACGTTGAACAACACCATGGTGAACGGATCCAGCCGCTCTCCCGCCACCTTCATGATGAAGATGGCCAACCCCCACATCAGCATGCAGGTGGCCACATAGAACGCTACGCCCATCGTGTGTTCACTCCTCGGGTTTGTCCTCCTCGGCCTCCCGGTCGCGCCCTCCGGGGAGGGGGCCCAGCACGAATTCCCTGGATCCACGGGCCGATCTGGAGCCGCGCAGCAGGCCAAAGATGAAGCTGCCGCCTCCGAACACCGCTCCGACGAAGAGGGCCGTCTCCTTGACGTCGGCACCGGCCTGCCACGCCGCGAGCGCGCCCATCAACGCGCCGCTGGCTGCTCCGCCGAGTCCCGCCGCCACCGCGGTCCTCATCGCGCCCGAACCCCGGTCTCCCAGCGTCCGCAAACGGTCGATCTCGGTTACCGGGACCCGACGCGTGTCGATGCCGGTCTCGATCAGGACGCGGCCGTCTTCGAAGACGGGAACGAACTCGCCCTTCAGGGTGTTTCCGTCCTTCAGAACCAGCTCGCCGCGAATCCGCCTTCTCACCCCGAAGCGCGGCCTGCGGACCTCGAATGCGATCTCCTCATCGGTATATATGGGATACTCGGATCCGGCCTCGAAGATCGACTCCTTGCCCAGCTTGTGGGTGCCGGCACGAATATCATCGAACCGCTCTACGTACTCGCGTATGCGTCGCAGGCTGTTGTCGTCCTTGAGGGGAAACGACCGAGACTCGATCTTCGGACCCGACCGGTACTGAATCCTGACGGCCGGTTTGCCGCTGGGCCGCATGAGGAAGGCGGCCGACTGGAACCCCGGCACCGCCAGGTCCAGGAGCCGCAGGTTCACACGGTGGGTGTAGTTGGTGCGCCCC
>JASLMQ010001008.1 GCA_030746455.1 Candidatus Latescibacterota bacterium | reverse complement strand
GGAAGACAACCGACGCTGGAGTGCTTTGACGCCGATCCAGGGCTGGCCGCCACAGAATGAGAAAAGAGCCCTTCCTCTACCTCATCTCCTTCCTGTTGGATGCCTCCTTTGGCGCGGCGGCGCTGTGCATACCCCTCCTGGCGATGCGTCTGGGCGGCACCTACGATGATCTGGGTGCCGTCGGCGCCGTGGGCGCCTTCTTCTACTGTGTGGGAGCCATCCTCCTCGGTCGCCTCTCCGACCGTATCGGCTACCGACGGTCTCTCATCGCCGCATCCCTGATTTCCGCGCTCTGCGTCTACTCCTACCCCGCCTCCACCCGCGTTATTCACCTGATCTGCCTCGTCGGCCTGGCCCGGTTTGCGCTATCCGGCTTCTGGCCACCCATGCAGGCCTGGCTCGGAAGGGGCAAGGACCGCCGTGCGCTGCTCCGTACGCTGGGAGGATTCAGCGTCTGCTGGAGCCTCGGCGTGATGGTTGGACCGGAGATCGGAGGACGACTCTACGCGATCGACGAGGCGTCGCCGTTCTCCTATGCAGCGGCTGTCGTGGGTCTGATCTTCGTGCTGCTGCTTGTCGTTCCGGTACGCGAAGACTCCGAGACAGAGAGCAGGAGCGGGACCGCTGCCAGACAGCCGGCCGGACCCTTTCTTAGAATCGCTTGGACGGCCAACTTCGCGACCTTCTTCGCCACGGGAGCCGTTCGTTCGCTCTTCCCCAAGCTCGCGTCGGACCTTGGGGTCCTGCCGTCTCCGCTGGGCAGGCTGATGGCCCTGATCGGGGTCGCTCAGCTGGCCGCGTTCTTCGCTATCTCCCGCACCGAGCGATGGCAGTTCAGATTGCCCCCCCTTGTCATCGCCCAGTGCCTGGGCATCGTAGGCCTAATGCTCCTCGCAACAGGAAGCTCATCGCAGGTGTTCATGGTGAGCATGCTGACCCAGGGGATCCTGGCAGGCGTCACCTTCACATCCAGCCTCTTCTACAGCCTATGCGCCGGCGGACCCGGGGGCCGCCGCGCGGGGCCTCATGAGGCCGTCTTGAGCAGTGGTTACCTGCTTGGGCCCATCCTCGGCGGTCTCTCCGCGGAGCACCTGGGTCCGCGCGCACCGTACGTCCTCGCCGCCGGGGTCATCCTGGCCGCGATTGCCATCGAGACCTGGATGCTGCGACGAACAGGAGGTATTCGTGCCTGAGATCCGACGAACCGTCGAAAGGTTTCAGCCCCTGAGCTGGGACTTTTCCATCATCGACCTTCACACGCACAGCCACACACCGGGAGCATCAAGGGCCTGGACGGATACGGGTGGACGATCCCTTTCGACGGCAGCACGGCGGTCAAACGGTTCAGGCAGATCATCGAGAAGCACGACAATGTCTACGCGGAGGCCGCCGTGACCCTGGCCTACCAGCCCACCGAGACGATTCGCCTGATGCGTGACATCGGCTTCGAGAAATTCGTATTCGGCTCCGACTTCCCGGTTCTGGGATACACGATAGACCACTACATCACGATCTTCGAGCGGCACAGCCTCTACATCGAGGAGATCCCACAGAAGGAAATGAAACGGTTCTTCTGGGACAATGCCGCCACGTTCCTCGGTCTCTAGACTCTCCTCTCCGCACCCTCGCACGCGGCATACCAGCCCTCCCCGGGCCATCGATTTGGGGTTGAATGGCAGCGATTTCCGGGTTAAATTGGCGGGGTGCTTCTGTCTGGCCAATACCCGAACCGTGCCTCCGAATCGAAACGACTGGGAAGGTGATGGAAGACGTTCCTCTGGCGTCCAGCGCCGTCGAAGTCCCCCGCTCCCGCATCCGAGAGCTGGCGAACATCGCCTTCGGAATGGAAGGCGTGCTGCGGCTCCATTTCGGCGAATCGAACCTGCCGACGCCGCAGTTCATTGTAGATGCCGCCTCCCGCGCGATGGAAGAGGGCTACACCTTCTACACCGAGAATGCCGGGCTTCCCTCCCTTCGCTCGGCCATAGCGGATAAGTAC
>JASLMQ010001007.1 GCA_030746455.1 Candidatus Latescibacterota bacterium | reverse complement strand
AGACCACCGATCTGGCTGGTGACGGCCAGTACGCCGATGAGCTCGCCCGCCTCAAGTCGCTCCTGGTCCAGAACCTCTACGGCACCGATGAGGCCTGGATCCGAGACGGAAAGCTCGTGGGCCTCCCCGAGAAGCGAATCTTTCCCGGCGAGAAACGCAGCATGATCGACCAACGCGGCCTGATGAACCAGCGGGGACTTCGGTTCCTGTAACGCGGGATGAATACTGGGTACGGCTCGCCGGGCCGCTTCTGTCGTCTGACGTCTCACCTCTGACGTCTCACTTCTCGTCCTGGAGGCCCAGCAATGGTCCGCTTCTCTGAACCTTTCCGCCTCTCCACCACCGGCTCCACTCGCGCAACGGCCTACTGGTTCGCGAACAAGAGCGTCACTCTCGGCGGCAAGACGCACGTGGTGTGGCTCGACGCCGTCGCGCAGGTCTGCGGTCGTACCTACGATCACGCCTCCAGTGTTTGGGGAGACACGATTCGTCTGTTCGAAGGGTGCGACAACCACACCAATCCCGCGCTGACCGCCGATGAGGCCGGCCACCTCCACCTCGCATATGGACCCCACGGCTTCGGCGCCGACTGGAACCAGGGGCGGTTCAACCACGTCGTCTCGTCGGAGCCCGGATCGCTCGAAAGCTGGGAACCGGGGGATGCCTTTGGGTACAGCGCCACCTATGCCTCGATGGTGAACTCGCCATCCGGGGTGGATTGTATCGTCTACAGGGGTGGGGAGAAGCCATGCCAGCTGATGTTCCAGAAGCAGCGGCCGTTGGGAGGATGGACGTCCGCGAAGGCGTTGATGCACCAGGAGATCCCGCCCCAGTACACGAATGTGGGGGCCAGGATCATCTGCACCCCCGATGGCACCCTTTATGTGGGCGGGCACTTCTACAACAAGGAGAGTGCCGCGAACTCTAAGGGGGCCGCCGCCCTCAAGTCCACCGACATGGGTGCCACCTGGACCGACCTGAAGGGGGAGCCTGCAGAAGTCCCCATCGTGCTCGAGGAACGGTTCGCGATTCCACATCCGGGCGGCGAGCAGATCTACCTTTCCGGGTTGGCCGTCGATCCCGCCGGCGATCTGTGGGCCGCCACCATGAACCACAGTATCGCACCGATGTACGGACAGCTCTCCCACTGGACGGGAGACGTCTGGGAGACCGTGGACATCGGGCCCTGCCTTCCCGAGGACCGCGTGCCTCAGGCGGGGCCCATTGCCTTCGACACCCGTGGCCGTCTCCACTTGGTCCTGAGTTCTCGACGGCGTGATGCCGAAGGACCCTGGTGGGGCAACTCCTCGGAGGAGGTCTTCCACCTGGTATCCGACGGAGGAACCGGGCCGTTCGAGTGCAACCAGGTGAGCCCGACCGACGAAGCCGGCGCGAGCTGGCTGCCCAGCCTGTCTCTCCCCGGGCCCTCCCATCCCGTGGACGATCCAGTGATCATCTACACCCGCGGCTCCAAGGGAGAGGGCCTTAAACCGGCGACGACGACCGAGGTCTACTGTGTGTTTGTCGAGTTATAGCGAGACGGGGGCACGACATTGCCGTGCCCCCACGTGGATTGCCCTTCTTCGACCAGCCATCTGCGGTTCTGCCGTTCGTCTGCCTTCTGCCTTTTGCCTTCTGCCTGCTTAGTCGATCAAAACTCAAGGGTGTAACGGTAGGTATCCGCCGTCCAGGTGTCGGGCCCTGTTCCGCGCTCCCCCAGGCGGGTCAGGTAGAGCTCGATCTCCTGAGTCTCCCGGTTCTCAAGCAGGCCGAAGTTGGAGAGCTGCACGTGCTCGGAGTCGCGCTCGGGGTCCCGGTCGTCGATCAGCGTCACGGTGTCTCGCTTCAGGGCCGGTATTGTCTCGTCCACCTCGGCGATCTGGAGGGGATACCTGGGGCCGTTTCCGTCGGGGGGAGCGTCGGGGAAGTTGCCGACACAGTAGAGCTTGTCCGTCTTGGAGCTCCGGATCGTTCGCACGAACGTCGCCGGCGAGTAGAATTGCTCGCCCGTGTCGTAGCACATGGCCGTGACGTCGCTCCAGGTGTGGCCGCCGTCCTTCGAAACGGACAGCCACTTCCTGGCCGGGCATTCCTCAGAGTCGAGCCCCGTGTTCGACCCACGCATCACGAGCATCAGGTTGCCGTTGGACAGCTCGCTGATATCAAGCTCAACCAGGCCGCGTGTGGACACACGTCGGGGCAGGCACACCGCGCTGGACGGGGTCCAGTCATAGTCCTCCCGGCCCGGGTTCCAGCGGCCGACGAAGCACATCGCGCCGGCAACGCATCCCTCCCTGTAGTTGTTCGGGAAGACCGACGGGTAGCCCTCGTCCTTCTCGTCGCTGTAGGGCACGGGCACCGTCGCGCTGGCCACCACGGTCCCGTTCGAGACCACGGTGTGGTGGCCGATGTACATCTCGTTGGTGCGCCAGAACTCGGGATTGCCCCAGTCGTCCGGATCGAAATCAGGTCCGTCTTCGTACTTGAACTGACGTCCCTCCCCCCACGTCTCGCCATTGTCGGATGAGAGCTGGTAGAACCCGTGGTCGGAGAAGAGGCGGCTACCGGACCAGATCGCGCCCATCGCCTCCTTGGGATCGCCCTCCACGATCCTTTGGAACACCCGCTTGATCAGCCTCCCCGATACCGGGTCGAGCGGTCCGGTTCCTCCCTGTCCCGGCCCCCCCGACATGGTGTATCCGCCCTGCGTGGGGACCTCGATGTACAGGGTCTTCCACTCCGACCAGGTGCGGCCGTTGTCGTGCGAGAGGCGCCGGCGCCGGGTGTCGTGCCAGTCGCTGGATCGTATGTTGGACCGGGTCTCTTCACGGGTCAGCCCTTCCCCGATGTAGGTCACGCTCGCGGTCGTCGCCACGTGGGGTTCCGGACAGGGCACGTACACTTCCTTCTTGATGTCACAGACGGGATTCACGTTGCCTCTCCCCTCGCTTGAGTAGATTTTGGTGTTGGGTGCCAGTGTGTCGAAAGACAGCTACGGCCGCAGAGCGCCTGGATACACCTTCCACCGCGCGCTCGGGCCTGGCCTCAACATTCCATCGCGTGGGTCCGACGCCAGGACCTTCCTCCACCCAGAATTGTCTGTCTTTCGTGATTTTCGTGTCTTTCGTGGTGACCCGCTCTTCGATCAAGGGCTGAGCGTTTCGAGGATCGCCTGCACATCCTCAGGATGATCGAGCACCACCTCCACGTCGGGCCCATCCGCCCGTGTCAGAACGAGGGTGCCGGCGTGCGCCATCCGCTGGAGGGACGTCCGCCTCAGCCAGATCTCCTCGATCTGATCGTGCGTCAGCTCAATGGATGTCTCCTCAGGGAACCGCCTCTGCACCAAGATCCGCTGCTCTGTGATCGTGACCGTGTTCAGCTGATGGAAGCTCCAGAGCTGCAGGTAGAAGATCACGCCGAAGGCACTCAGCAGGAGCAGGTAGACGTCGCTGGTCGCGAGCGTCAGCACAATCCCGAGGACAATGAAGATATGGGCCGTAGCCAAGAGCCTGGGACACTCGAACATCCACGCCGGATGCCTGTAGAGCCGCGGTATCTCGGTACCCGACCGGAGGGAGGCCGCCTGCGGATCGCCGCGAAAGAACCGCCGCTCATCGGCGGTGTAGCCCTTGACATACCGGTTGAAAAACAGGCTGCTCAACCCGAGGATCCCAACCAGGCTCAACGGAAAGAACGTGCGCGAGTGGAACGCAATGGTCAGCACCAGTCCCGAGAAGACCAGACACGTGCCCGCATAGAAGAGAACCGATGTACGGTGATACCAGGGAGTCCGCAGCCTGGTTCGCGCCGCCTGACGGCTCCGCCGACGCACCTTCCGCGTCTCCCGCCAGCGCATTAGCAGGCCCCGTACGGCCCTCCACAGACGGTGGATCCACAGGGAGAACAGGAGCACACCCCCGAGGAGGATCACGTAGATGAAGGTCTGGTCCTGGAGCATGAGCGCGGGCGCCTCCTCGATGCAACAGCCTACCTGCTGTCGTAGACTAGGCCTCAGCCATGAAGGTAAGGCCGGATCGCAGGAAGATCAACGACCATCGATCGACTCGTGCACGCCACGTCGGACGGAGTCACCGTCCGCGACGATGACCTGCACAGCACAATCCGCACCCCGGAGGGAGCCATGGCAGATACCGAGTGTACGCCGGAAGAGGTCTACGTGGAGCGCAGAGCCGAGGGGAGACCGCACCAGGGGAAGGTCCTGGCTGCCGTGCAGGCGCACGCGGACGATATCCCCTTCTTCTGCGGAGGCACGGTCGCCAAGCTGATCGATGAGGGCTACACCGGCTACCTCATCCAGACCACCAACGACGAGAAGTGCGGGCCCACCTCCAGCATCGGCGAGACCGTTCTGAGCAACGAGCGGGAGGTGGACGCGCTGGCTGAGGTGCTGGGCCTCGAGGCGGTCTTCAACCTGGGGTACCGAAACCACCGTCTGGACGAGGCGTCCCCCCTGGAGCTGCGGGCGCGGATGATCTTCCTGTTCCGGTATCTCAAGGTGGACACGGTCCTGACCTTCAATCCCTGGGGACACTACGAGGAGAATCCCGATCACACCGTCACGGGCCAGGTCGTCGAGGCCGCCTGCTGGATGGCCGATATGGGCAAGGACTACCCGGAACAGGTCGCGGCGGGGATTGCCCCCCACGGTGTGCGCGAGAAGTACTACTGGGTGGCCCGTCCCGGTCAGCCGTGCAACCGGGTCGTGGACATCGGTGACTACATGGAGGCCAAGGTCGCCTCCATGAGCGTGAACAAGTCGCAGGGCCCCGCCGGATCGAAAGGCTCGAAGCTCAAGGCGCGTCTGGCCAAACAGGGGCTCAAGCTGCCTGAGCTGGGGGACGATGACGAGACCGCAGACCGCGAGTACATCAGACTCTTTGGGCTGGGTGGCTACCGGGAGATCGGCGAGAAATACGGATTGGCGTACGCGGAGGCTTTTTGTTATGTTGGCCGGGATCTGCAACACATACCGATCGTCAGACAGGATGAGGTCGAGCGCTACGTGGATGGGAACGCGGTCCCGATCCGATAGCGCGCTTGGGAGGCCAGAAAGGGATGGCGATGACGTCCAGGGAAATCGTCCGGCGCACCCTCGAATTTGAAGGCCCGGAACGGGTCGCTCGCTCCTTCGGCGAGTCCGACTTCGCCGGCGGCAGCAGTACGGCGACCACCCACGCGACCGAGTGGAAGGAAGTCGGCGGGGGACGGTGGGAACGGACCGACGAATGGGGAAATACGTGGGGGCGCATCGCATCGGTCTCAAAAGGCGAAGTCACCGGAGGAGTCCTGGACGATTTCTCGAAGCTGGCCACCTACGAACTGCCCGACTATTCCAGGCCCGAGGACTATGAGGGCGTTCGGAAGCGACGTCAGGAACTCCCTGACAGGTGGCTGAACGGCGGGATCCCGGGTTTCGCCTTCAACATCGCCCGCAAGATGCGCAAGCTCGAGCAGTATCTGGTGGACATCCTCATCGACAGAGACCGGATTCGGGAGCTGCACGACCGGATCGACGACATGCTCGAGGATATGATCCGCAACTACGCCGCAGCGGGCGTGGACGGTGTGATGTTCGGTGAGGACTGGGGGACCCAGACCCAGACCCTGGTCAGTCCGTCGCTGTGGTACGACGAGTTCTATCCCCGGTTCGAGCGGCTCTGCGGGATCGCCCACCAGTGCGGAATCAAGGTTCTTATGCACTCCTGTGGACACGTCGCCGAAATCGTGCCGGGTCTGATGGAAGCCGGCATCGACCTGCTCCAGTTCGATCAGCCAGACCTGCACGGCATCGACACACTGGCGTCCTTCCAGCAGAAGGGGAAGATCACGTTCTGGTGTCCCGTCGACATCCAGACGACACTCCAGACGCAGGATCGCGGCTTGATCGAGGCCAAGGTGGACGAGATGCTGGACAGGCTCTGGCAGGGCCGTGGGGGCTTCGTAGCCGGCTACTACGGCAGCAACGAGGCCATTGGACTCGACCCCAAATGGCAGGCCTTTGCGAGCGACCACTTCCTCTCGAAGGGCGTTCGAGCCAGGTATGCGTCGTGACCCCGTCTGTCCGACACACGACTGGGGATTGAGATGACCGGAGCCGAGCGATTCATGGCAGCCCTGCGGCGGGAGCAGCCTGACCGCGTGCCCATGTGGGAGCTGATCGTCAACGAGCCCACGCTGTCCGCATGGGGGGCCACCACGCTGGAAGACTTCACCGAGCAGGAAGACCTCGACGCGATCACGATCTTCGAGGACATGCCCCTCCGCCCGGTAGACGCGAGTGACGCCGATGCAATGACCTGGCGCGGCCGAACGGTGGAAACGGAGGGGGGACAGGATGTGGTCGACGAGTGGGGAATCGTCTGGGGGATGACCGAGTTCGGGATTCCCTACCCCATCACGGGCCCGATCCGGTCGGAGGCGGACCTGAAGACCTACACACCTCCCGATCCGGATGCGGGCGACCGGCTCGCCTCCCTGCGGGCGGCAGTGGAACGCTTCAAGCGACGCCGGGCCATCGTCTTTCTGACCCACGATGGCTTCGAGTTTCCCCACTATCTCCGCGGCGGGATGGACCATCTGTTCATGGACTACATCGAGAACCCCGGACTGGCGCACGATCTGGCGGAGATGGTCGCGGACTACAAGATCCGTCTGATGCGTCGCGCCATCGAGCTTGGCGCCGATGCCATCGTCGCCGGGGACGACTACGCGGGACGCGAGGCGCCCGTCATGTCGCCCGCGCACTTCCGGGAGTTTATCCTGCCCTACATGGCGCGGAGCGTCGACGCCGCGCACGACGCCGGAGTGCCCTACATCAAGCACACCGACGGCAACATCTGGTCGCTGATGGATATGATGGTCGATGCCGGAATCGACGCCATCGACCCCCTCGAGCCCATCGCCGGCATGGATATAGGTGAAGTCAAGTCCCAGTACGGCGACCGCGTCACCCTGATCGGGAACGTGGATTGCACCGAGCTGCTGCCCAATGGAACGACCGCCGATGTCGAGGACGCCGTCAAGGAGACCCTTGCCAAGGCCGCCCCGGGGGGCGGGTACATCATGGCCTCCAGCAACTCGATCCATCCGGCGGTCAAGCCCGAGAACTACCGGTCGATGATGGCAACCGCACGCAGATGGGGCACGTATCCTCTTGATGCCTCAATGATCGATACCTACCGCAACCGCAACTACATCAATCGCTGGACCTGAAAGTCCACAGCGAACTGCGGCACCACGGAAGACACGGAAAGCACGAAAAGTGGAAGAGGGTATCTACCTCCGAACGACGGTGGCAACCTCCGGCGTCGGGGCAACCACAGGCCCTGTGGTTTGGCCCTCATGATCTGTTCGTGGCTTTCGTGCCTTTCGTGGTGACAAGGTGTAGATCTTCGAAAAGGCCATGTACAAAATGCGATCGAAAGAGCGTGTACTTGCCGCGTTCGCCCGTGAAAAACCGGACCAGGTGCCCATCAACTACTACGGCAACCCGGGGATCGACGGCCGCCTGAAGGATCACTTCGGACTGGCGGAGGACGACGGCGAAGGTCTGCGCGAGCGGCTGGGCACCGACTTCCGCACCGTCTCCGCACCCTACGTGGGGCCGGAGCTGCATGCCGATCTGCCCGACCGTCGGGTGAACCTCTGGGGGATCCGCACCCGATGGATCGAGCACGAATCCGGGGGCTACTGGGACTTCTGCGACTTCCCCCTCCAGCACGCCACCGTCGAGGAGATCGAGGCCTGGCCGATGCCCTCCCCCGACGAACACGACTACTCACGGGTGGCCCAGCAGTGCGCGCGGTTCGAGGACTACTGCGTTGTCGGCGGCGGGGCCGGTCTGGGCGACATCATCAACAGCACCGGCATGATTCGCACGATGGAGCAGGTGCTGGTCGACCTCGTGACCGACGAACCCGAAGGACTGTGCTACATCGACCGCAAGCTCGACATCATGCTGGAGGTCACATCCCGAACACTCGAGGCCGCAAAGGGAGGAATCGACCTGCTGTGGATGGGTGAGGATCTGGGCACCCAGCAGGGCCCCCTCATCGGCCTGGACCTCTACCGGAAGCACCTACGGCCGAGGCACCAGCGGGTCGTCGACCTGGCCAAACACCACGGCATCCCAGTAGCGATCCACTGCTGTGGGTCCAGCAGCTGGGCGTTCGATGACTTCGTGGAGATGGGAATCGATGTTGTGGACACGCTTCAGCCCGAGGCGAGCGACATGGCCCCTGCCTATCTCAAGGAGCGCTACGGCGACCGCCTCGCCTTCCACGGCTGCATCTCAACGGCCGGTCCCGTCGCGTACGGCAGCGTCGACGATGTGGCCACCGACGTCCGTTCGACCCTGGAGGTGATGATGCCCGGAGGGGGCTACGCCTGCGCCCCCACCCACATGCTGCAGGACAACTCCCCCACCGAAAACGTCGTCGCGATGTACGACGCCATCCACAGATATGGCCGCTATGAGTCCTGACCTCGATCGTCCAGAACATCGACCACGGACCACAGGAGAACCCGCCTGGCGGCACAACGCCGTCGTCCGCCTGCCCTCTGTAGCTCCGCAAGGAGCGAAGGAGGGTCGTCCGTGGTCTGTCGTCCAAAGGACAAACGACGTTTCTGAAACCTGACGCGCCGCATTCCAGGCCAACACCAAAACCATATCGCAAGGAGCTTTTCACTCATGAAACTCACCACCGGAACCGATCTCTCGGATGAAAACCTCCAATTCGCTGCTCAGATGGGTGTGACCCACCTGAAGGTGAACGGCGGCGATTTCCTGGACGAAGACCAGAGAGGCCCGCTTCAGCGTGAAAAGCTGCTGGCGGCCAAGAAGAAGGTCGAGTCCTACGGGCTGAAGATCGAGGTCTTCCTTCTGCCCCAGCCGGCCGGTACCCAGCACTGGAACATCCGACTGGGACGTCCCGGAAAAGAGCAGGAGATCGAGGACGTGAACCGGACCCTCGAAATGCTCGGTGAGGAAGACGTCCCCGTGGTCGAGTACGTGTTCAACCTCTCCGCGGTGTTCGGGTCTACCAGGGGAGACACCGCCAGAGGCGGCGCCACCGTAAGGCACTTCGACTACGACGAGGCCCTCAAGGCGGAGCCCGTTCCGGAATGGAAGGCCACCGAGGAGGAGGTGTGGGACCGGATCACCTACTTCATCAAGAACGTGGTGCCCGTTGCCGAGAGCGCCGGCGTAAGGCTGGCCTGCCACCCCGACGATCCGCCCGTGCCGACGCTGAAGGGCGAAACCCGCGTACTCGGCACCGTTGAGGGCCTGAAGCGTCTGCTCGACATCGTGCCCAGCGACTCGAACGGCCTGAACTTCTGCCAGGGCACCGTCGCCGAGATGGGCGTGGACGTGCTGGAGACCATTCGCTACTTCGGATCGCGGGACAAGATCAACCACGTCCATTTCCGAAACATAAAGGGCGCGGTCCCCAGGTTCGAGGAGAGCTTCATCGACGACGGCGACGTCAACATGCTGGATGCCCTGCGGGTCTACAAGGAGGTGGGCTACACGAGGACCCTGATTCCGGACCACTGGCCGACCTGCGTGGGCGACTCGCGCGAGATCGGCCACGCCCAGTCCCTGGGATACATGAAGGGCATCATGGAGGCCCTGGACGTGCTGGGCTAGGCGCGAATCGCTCTGACATTTCATGGCGGTCACTGATCCGTATCCCTGAGTGATCCTGGGTGAGGGCCCTGCCCGAACCCGGGATCGTATCGAAGGGCAGGCCTAGCGAATACCCAATCTCAAGCGCTCTTGGGCTTCTGGCTTTCCTGCTCCTGGCACCTCGATACACCCTCCTCCGTTGCGATGCAGCTTCCACCTCCGCCCGGAGGGCTTCGGTTGACAGGTCGGAGGGCACTCGGTGTGGACGGGTTGACGGTTGGCGCGACTGTGGAAATCGCACCGTCCAACAACCCAGTCTGCCGTCTGCCTTTTGCCTTCTGCCGAGATCGGCGAACCTGATACGCCACCACGATTAGTGCAACAATAGCCCCAAGCCAAACTCGGAGACCACAAATGCCTTCCCTCTCATTCGACAACGACCTCGAAATGTTCGACATGATGAAGTCGAAGCTCTACTCGGCCGTGCTGTGCGATGCCCTGGATCAGGTCGGCATGCACTATGCGGCGATGCGCGCGGACATCAGGCCGGTCTACCCCGAGGCCATCGTCGTGGGCCGCGCGCTTACGGTCCTTTCGGCCGACGTCTACGAGGTCGTCGAGGAGCCCTACAAGCTGGAGATCGAGGCGGTGGACGCCCTCGAGCCCGGCAGCGTAATGGTGGCCTCCACGGGACGGTCCACCCGATCGTGTTTCTGGGGCGAGCTGCTCTCGACCGCGGCGCGCGCACGCGGGGCCCACGGCGCGGTCATCGACGGCTACACGCGCGACGTTCGTATGATTGCCGAGATGCAGTTCCCGGTCTTCTCCACCGGCATGAAGCCCGTGGATTCCAACGGCCGGGGGCTGGTGATGGACTACAATATCCCGGTCAGCTGCGGCGATGTGGTGGTGAAGCCCGGAGACATCGTGTTCGGCGATTTCGACGGTGTCGTCGTGATTCCCAGAGAGGTGGAAACCGAGGTCCTCGAACGGGCCGTTGAGAAGATCGAGGGCGAGAACATCACCCGGGACGAGCTCAGGGACGGCGCCTACCTCCGCGACGTCTACGCAAAGTACGGCGTTCTCTAGCCTCAGGTCAGCAGGACGGCAAGGGCTCTGAGCACAGAGCGCCCAAGCATTCCGGCTCAACCCGACACTCGGGACTGGATCCCACACGTCACCTGCTGTGAGCCGACGTGTGGGCCTTCCTCCAGACCTGCTGTCCTCTTTTCGTGTCTTTCGTGTCTTTCGTGGTGACGCTCTTCGCGGAGCAGGATCAACGGATGCATCAATCAACTGGAGGCCAAAACGTGGCCAAACCCTATGTGTTTATCTGCTTCGACGTCGAGGATCTCGTCAATCCCGAGTCGGACGACGTTCTCCTCAAGCTCGCCCAGATCTACCACTCGGCCGGACTCTCGGCCTGCCTCTTCATGGTCGGCGAGAAGGCACGGCTCCTGCGGGCGCGCGGGCGAAAGGACGTCCTCGATGCGCTCAAGGGGCACGAGATCGACTACCACGGCAACTTCGCGTTCGAATACCCGGAGCCCGCGCTGGTCTACGGAAACCGGGACCCGTGGGACGAGGCCGTGCAGAAGGGGCTGGTCTATGAGACGCCCGGCATCCGGGATGTCGCCGAGATCACGGGACAGCTCCCGGTGGCCACCTGCCAGCATCAGAACAACCACAGCCCGGCCACCACCTACGCGATGAACCAGGCGGGCATCCGGGCCTGGAACGGTGGTCTGGGCGCTCCCCTCGACGGCCCGGGATGGATCCTGGGCATGTTCATGATGGGCCGGCACTCGCGGAACGTCTCGAACCAGGGGAGCTGGGGGGGGTTCCAGCACGACCCGGATCATCCCCGGCGCAGGCCCAAGAAGATGGATCCCAAGGAGGAGCTCCGGGTCTTCCAGGAGCGATTCGAGGCGCAGCTGGAGCGTGGTCACAGCCACATCAACATCATGGGGCACCCCACCTGCTGGGCGATGGCCGAGTGGTGGGGATGGTACGAGTGGTCCGTTCCCTTCCGCAGCCCCAGAGACAAGGGGGTGCCGGGCCCCTATCCGCAGGGACGACAGTGGCGACCCACCGTGGCGCGTTCGACTGCCGACACCGAGGCCCATCTTCAGTGGACGGCCGCCGCCGCCCGGTGGCTCGCGGCACGGAACGACATCCGTGTGACCACACTCGGCAAGGCCTGCGACGAGCATGCCGAGCCGTCCGGGCAGTGGCTGACTCGCACACAGGTCCGGTCCGTGGCCAAACAGATCGTGAAGAAGTTCGATCACGTGCAGATCGCCGACACGACCCTGTCCGCTGCGGACGCGCTGTTCTTGCTCTCCCAGTATGTCGAGTTCACGCTCGGAGGCGACGGCCGGCCTGGCCACCTCCAGGTCCGCCGCACCATCGGCCCCGTGGAGCCCGTGCTGATTCCGAAGACCTCGGTGATCTTCAAGCGAGCCAACCTTCTGCTCGGCGCCAGGCAGCTCGTCCACTACGTCAACGGCTACGGCCGGCTGCCCCACGCCATCCGCGTCCACGGCCTGGACTGCGGCCCAGGGGAGCTTCTGCTCGGTCTCGCCAAGGCCATAGCCGCCAGCGCCTTCCCGGACACGGTCACCGTGGCGCCAACCGCGGGCGTGCCCGACTGCTCGGCCATCGACTGCTTCGCCCGGGCCACCGCTGGCTCGGGCCACGCGCCACCGGGCTACAGGCCCGACCAGATCCACATGCAGGGGCTCCAGCAGTCCTGGAGCTACCGCCCGGCCGTGAGGCGGTGACCTTCCACGTCCGACGATTGCCGTAGGGGCACGGCGCGCCGTGCCCCCTAACGCCAGTAGGCATTGCCTCAACCGACTACCCGAAGCCAGAGACGGTTGTCATCCCGGGCTTGCCTGTCCCGGTATGCCTAGAGCCGGGAACCCGGGATCCAGTGCCCGCTAGGCCAGGGGCGTGCGGGGCACAGACGTTGCCTCCTTCGAGCCCTTTGTGGTGTAAACTTCTACAGGTTTCTAAGCCCCAATGCCCAGACCCACCTACAAAGCCGCCATCATCGGCCTCGGGTACATCGGCGGCGCCGACCAGGTCTCCGGCGACGCGCTGGGCCAGATGGTTGCCGATCTCGACGGTACCCATCTCGATGCCCTGACCGGACATCCCCGCGTGACCCTTGCGGCAGGCAGCAGTCGCGACGCCGGCCGCCGGTCGCGTTTCCAGGCGCGCACTGGCGCCCCTGCGTACACCGACTGGCGCGAGATGCTCGCGAAGGAAGGCCCCGACATCGTCAGCGTGGCCACCTACACCCCGGTCCACGCCGAGATGACAATCGCCTGCGCGGAGGCCGGGGTCCGGGTGATCTTCTGCGAGAAACCGATCGCGACCCGGATCCCTGATGCCGAGGCGATGGTGGCCGCCTGTGAAGCGGCGGGTGCCCTTCTGGTGGTCAACCACGTGCGGCGGTTCAACCCGATACTCCGGCGTCTGCGGGCCCTGGTCCTCGACGATGGGCTCGGAAACCTCACATCGGCATCGCTCGCGTGGGGCGCCGGCCGCCTGGGCAATGTGGGAACCCACATGATCGACACCGTGCGGATGCTCACCGGGCGCGAGGTCGAGGCCGTGTCGGGCACGCTGGACCTTTCCGGCAGACCCGACTGTCGAGGCCAGGAATTCCGCGATCCCGGCGGCTGGGGCATGATGCGCCTCGAGCGGGGCCTCATCGTCACGGTGGATGCGGCGGACCACGGAACCGTGCCCGCACAGATCGCCATCAACGGCACCCGGGGCCGCGCGACAACCAACCGGGATGAGGTCACGATCGAGTACGCCGACGGCCGTCACGAGCACTGGCCCAGGCCCGAGGGCGCGCCCTCATCGATGGACGTGGCCGTGGGCGAGATCGTCGACTGGTTGGATGGCGGCGGTCCCTTCTCCTGCGCCGCGACAGAATCGGTTCGTACCCTCGAGGCCATCGTCGCCTTCCACGCCTCCCATCGCCGCAACGCGGCCTGGTCCGATTTGCCGCTGGCGGGCGACGATCGCGAGATCGAGGTCCTAAGCGGATGAGGGTATTGCGATGATCGTCGATTCCCATGTCTACTGCTTCCTTCCGGGCGACGACCCTACCGGCTACGCAAGCGCCCGCGAGCACCTGGACTGGATCCAGGCCGCCCAGGAACGCCACCACCAGCCCGCCTGGCGAATCTCGGACCGCAGTCCGGCCTCGGCCGAGGATCTGGTGCCCCGGGATCGAACCGATCTCTCCCGCCTGCCCGATGTACGGTTCCGCATCGATCGGGAAAAGGGACGCGTCGTGTGGACCGTGGACGGTGAGGACTACACCAAGCAGTTCTACCCCCCGAACCTGCGCAACCTGGAGTTCACGCCCCACAGTCTCATCGCTGAGATGGATTATGCCGACGTGGACATGGCCCTGATCCACACGAACCCGATGCTTGGCCGAGACAGCGCCTACCTGGCCGACTGCATCGCCCAGTACCCGGAACGGCTTCGGGCCATGGCGCCGGTGGACGAGTGGCGTATCCCCGATGAGACCGATGCCGTTGTCTCAGGGCTCGAGGCCGCAATCCTCGAGCACGGCCTCCACGCCGTCAAGTTCAACACCTATTCGGCCTACCTCGGCAGCCCCAAGCCGTGGAGCGGCCCTGTCTACCGGGCCTTCTGGGAGGCCGTCGTGTCATTCCGGGTCCCCGTCTTCCTCACCCTGTGCACGGGACCCGGCGATATCGAAGGCCATCGATCCGCCGAGGAGCAGCGGAAGGGCTACCTTCAGGAGCTGGCACTCCTCATCAGCTGGATGGAGCAGTACCCCGACACAACGGTCAACCTGACCCACGGCTTTCCCTGGCGCGCCTTCGTATCGGACGACGGCATCTCCCTGCCAGAGGAGATCTGGTGGCCCCTTCACAACCCCAACTGCAACCTGGAGGTCTGCTTCCCCGTTCGCATCGGAGACCTGTTCGACTTCCCCTACCGCGAGGTGTGGCCCGCGCTGCGGGACATGGTCGAGCGCATCGGCGCCGATCGGTTGAACTGGGGCACGGACATGCCCTTTCAGAATCGGTTCTGCACCTACCGCCAATCTCGCCAATGGATCGAGAAGTACTGCAAGTTCCTCACTGAAAGCGACCGTGCGATGATCATGGGGGGCACGGCCGCCCGGATACTCGGCCTCCCGTCCTCCCGCATATGACCTCCGTCGTCCCCTGCATGCCCCCGAAGCCCCTCCTCCGACCCACCGTGTCGTTCACCATACACGCATTCGTACTCTTCATTGGGATCCTAGCTATGAGCTCACCTGAAGCGAAGCTTCGTTCGGCCGGAATCGAGCACCCCGCACTGGACCCCGGCATCGATCGAGACAAGACCGCCGGGTATGTGGCCGCCGTGCAGCGAGCGATGTCGATGCCGGAGCAGGAGTTCCTGTCTTTCATACCGGAACGGCCGATGGTCGCCTACTGCGAATGCCCGAGGTGCTACGGCGGCGTAGAGGGCAACAGCATCTTCACATGGACGATCGACCGGCCCGAGGAGATGGTCTGCAGGTTCTGCAACACCATCTTCCCCAATGCGGACTACCCCGAGGACCAGGAGCTTTCGGGGGTGAATGCCCTGGGCGAGACGGTCACCTACCGGTATCACCTGAAGAAAGAGAAGAACGTCCCCCACTTCCTGTCGGCCAACCTCGACAGGTGGCGACGCACATGGTTGGTCGATCAGTGCGTGGCCCTGGGCAGGGCCTATCGCGCCACGGGCGACGAGTCCTTCGCCGCCCGGGCGATCCTGGTGCTCGACCGCATCGCCGAACTCTACCCGCATTACCCGGTGATCCAGAACGGCCCACGCCGGATCCGGTTCCAGGATTCGCAGGAGCCCCCATACCCGTGGGATTCCGGGAAGTGGGGCTACTTCCACGACGAAATCCCGCGTGATCTCATCCTGACCTACGACATGGTCTACGACAGCCCGTCGTTCGATTCCCTGTCGACCGACAGGGGCTACGATGTCCGTGCCCGTATCGAGAACGACTGGTTCCGACCCACCTACGTGGCCCTCACGATGCAGGACCGGCATGTCAACAACGTCATCGGCTACGACGTGAGGTCCGCCGCCCTTCTCGGACGCGTGCTCGGCGAGCCGCGATACGTGCACTGGGCCTTCGGTTGGATGCGCGAGTGCGTGGAGGCCGGCTTCTTTGTCGACGGCATGTGGCACGAATCCCCTGCCTATCACCAGATGACGGTCGGAGGACTCGAGTCGGCCTTCGCGTCCGTGGTTGGCTACACCGATCCGACGGGATACGTCGACCCCGTGGACGGCACGCGCTTCGACGATCTGGATCCCGAGAAGGAGATCCCGTTCTGGGCCCGGTGCCGGAATGCGCCGCACAGGATCGACTTCCCCAATGGGTGCACCAGCACCGTCCACGACACCCATCCCCACCAGCGACGCGGCCAGCCCAGCGAGAGCACGAGGTCGGTGATTCTGCCGGCCTACGGCCACGCCTCCCTCGGCCGGGGGTCGGACGAGAACCAGATGCAGGCGCAGTTTCACTTCTCCGGCGGCTACGGCCACAGCCACCGGGACAACCTGAACCTGACGCTCTGGGCCCACGGTCGAGAGATCCTGCCGGACCTGGGCTACACCTGGACCCAGTTGCGCTACTGGACCTCCTGCACGCTGGGCCACAACACCGTTGTCGTGGATCGGCAGGATCAGCTGGCCACCGAGTCTGACGGCGATCTGATCTGGTTCTTTCCCGATGTCGCCGGTGTCTCGGTCGTCGAGGCAGACGGCAGACGCGGATACCGCGACATCGAGTCCATGGCCCGATACCGCAGGATGGTTGTACTCGTGCCCGTGAGCGAGAGGGATGCCTATGTGGTCGACCTGTTCCGAGTTACGGGCGGCTCGACCCACGACTGGGCGCTCCACGGCGATGCCGATGAGGACACGGAGGCGGCCTGCAGCGTTCCGCTGGGAGAGCCGCGAGCGAACATGCTCGAGTCGGGGGAGGAGTGGGTGGAACCCACCATCGAGGGGGCCGTGTTCAATCCCTACGGCCTGCTGCGCGACATGCGCAGCGGCAGCGCCACCGATGCCTTTCACGTGGACTTTGCCTATGCAGACAGACGCGACCAGGGCGTGCGCGTCCACCTGCTGGGCTGCGATCCCGGGTCGGTCTGGCTGGGCAACAGCCCGTCCGTACGGCGAATGGGAACGGGCTCCGAAGGTGATATGCGGAAGGCCTACGACTTCTGGATGCCCATGCTCCTTGTCCGCCGCGAGGCGGCGGCGCCCCTGGC
>JASLMQ010001006.1 GCA_030746455.1 Candidatus Latescibacterota bacterium | reverse complement strand
ATCAGATAGTCTACTATATCGGCCAAAGGGACGTCGGTCTGTTCCCCCGTGGCCATTTCGCGGCACGTAATCTCGCCCCGCTCCATCTCGTCTTCTCCCAGGATGAGGGCGTAAGACGCGCCCGACGCGTTGGCCTGCCGCATCTGCGCCCTCATGCTCCGCCCTCCGAAGAGGGAGGCAACCTGGAGGCCCGCGGCACGCATCTCTCGGTTCAGGGCGGGGACGCGCTTCCTGGCCTCGTCGCCCAGGGAGACAACAAATGCGACTGGCGGAGGGGGCGTGGGTACCTCGATGCCCTGCTCGACGAGGGTCAGGATTGCCCGGTCGATCCCGATCCCGAACCCGATGCCAGGTGCGCCGGATCCCCCGAGGAGCTCCGCGAGGCCGTCGTACCTCCCGCCACCTCCCACGGCGTTCTGCGCCCCGATCCCTTCGGCCCAGAACTCGAAGACGGTCTTCGTGTAGTAGTCCAGGCCGCGAACGAGCAAGGGGTCGAGGGTGTAGGCGATCCCCAGCTCATCGAGGTGTTCCCTGAGGGTTCCGAGGTGCTCCCGACAGGCCTCGCATAGGGAGTCGGTTATCTTGGGCGCCCGCGCCAACAGGGACCTGCAGGATTCCACCTTGCAGTCCAGCAGCCGGAGGGGGTTCGTGTCGATGCGCCGTTGGCAGTTCTCGCACAGCCTGTTACGAAGAGGATCGTATGCTTCGGCGAGCCGCTTCAGGTAGGGGGGGCGGCACTCCGGGCAGCCGATGCTGTTGATCTGGAGGGAGATTCCGGACAGACCCAGGCCGGCGTAGAAGTCGGAGGCGAGCGCGATCACCTCCGTGTCGACGGCGGGGTCGGTCTCCCCAACGGCCTCCACCCCGAACTGACGGTGCTCCCTGTAGCGGCCCGCCTGGGGCCGGTCGTATCGGAAAATGGAGGCCATGTAGTACAGCTTCACGGGCTGGGGGAGGACGTGCATTCCCCGCTCCAGGTAGGCGCGTATCACCGGGGCGGTCCCCTCCGAGCGGAGGGTCAGGGAATTCTGTCCCTTGTCCTGAAAGGTGTACATCTCCTTGTCGACGATGTCGGTCCCCTCGCCGACGGCTCGAACGAACAGCCCGGTGTCCTCGAAGGTGGGGGTATCGATCCTGCGAAAGCCGTATCGCTCGGCGAGGTTCCTTGCGGTCTGCTCAACGAAATCCCAGAACGGACGGTCGTCGGGCAGAAGATCTCGTGTCCCGCGGGGTGCGCGGTAGAGCGGAGGCATTGGAATCCGGTTCGGTTGAGGGCACCTGAGGAAAAGACGAGACCCGCGAGAGGAACCGCCCGCGGGATTTAAGGTGTTGATTGTCAGACAGATCGGCAAAATACACACAACATCTGCGCTTGTCAAGCGCTATAACGGTGCTGGGGCGTGAGGACGCGCCTCAGGCGCCGTCGCCCTTCCGGAAGGCGCCCTCGATGTGCCGAAGGCTCTGCCCATCTTCCGATAGCCTGATGACGACCACGTCGAAGCGGGGCGTGACGTCCTGAAGCGGGTTGCGATGAAGGTAGGCCTCGGCAACCCGAATGACCTGCCTCTGCTTGTCGGGTGTGACCCAGTCCTCGGGTGGGGCGAACCGGCTGGAGGTCGCGGTCTTCACCTCGACCAGGGCAAGGACATCGCGGCGCTTGGCAATGAGGTCTATCTCTCCTCCAACGGCTCGGAAGTTCCGGCACAGGATCTCATAACCGGCTTTGCGCAAGTGATTTGCGGCGATCTGCTCGCCCCGCCTTCCCGGGCGGCCGAGGGCTGCCTGTCGGATCCAGTAGCGCTCACGGAGGGCCTCGACCTCCCTGGGATCCAGGGCCGACCTGGCCTTCGCGATGCTCTCGCCGATGGCGCGGAGCTCGCCCAGGCCTCGGGCCCGGTCGATGCCCTCCGCGAACATCTCATAGTCGTCAGAGAACCCGGTGGCCAGTTCGGAGACGGTTGCGAAGGATCTACGATGGATCGGGCAGGGACCGTGCTCCCGCAGGGCAGCGATATGCTCGGAGCTGCCGTAGCCCTTGTGTCGGGCGAACCCGTATTCGGGGTACTGCGCATCGTATTCGATCATCTGACGGTCGCGGGTCACCTTGGCCAGAATGGAGGCGGCCGCGATAGATAGCGACGTTGCGTCGCCGTCCACGACGGCCAGTTCGGCATAGGGGCTCTCAGGGAGATGGGTGCCATCGACCAGCACCCGGTCGGGCCGAAGACCCAGGCGTTGGAGGGCCCTACGCATCGCCAGAAGCGTGGCCTGGAGGATGTTGAGCTGGTCGATCTCCTCGACGCTCGCCTGGCCCACCGCGCAGGCCTCCGCCCTTTCCTGTATCGATTCGAAGAGGGCCTCGCGGCGGTCCGAAGACAGGGCCTTGGAGTCGTTCACGCCCGGAAGGTCCGGTCCCTCAGGCAGGACCACGGCGGCAGCCACGACCGGCCCCGCCAGCGGGCCCCTGCCCGCCTCGTCCACCCCCGCGATGAGCTTGGCCCCGCGCGCGTGTAACCGCTTTTCCAGGAGCAGCATCTTCTCCAGCCTGGCGCGCTCGGCCATCGCGGACTTCCGTCTTCGGCGCTCTCTGAGGGCCAGTGCCCGCACGCCGCGACGTGCGTCGGCGTCGAGGGCGTCAAGCAGCGCATCACCGACGGAGGCCAGGCCATCGAGATGCTGCTTGATATCGGAGATCGTGGCCTTCTGAGGATCGAACGGAGGCATCGGCGGGGCACCGCTGGGGGCCGGGACGGGAGGCGGTTTGGGCTAATGTAGTCTCGGGTCCACGCAGGTGTCAAGCGGTTTGCGGGGGGCGCGTGGGCATCCGGATGGACGGCCGCATCAGGAAACTAAACACTTACTTACGTGGTTTGATTTATCCTGAGGTTGTGTATATATTCCTTGGGATGGGTCGCGAGAACCCCCTTGCGGCCCGATCCAGCGCCTGCTGCGAGAGGATGGGTGCGACTTGCCCGAACAGGACACACGAGAGAACCTGCGCAAGCTGATCGTCTACGTGAGACCCTACGTGGGGGGGCTCGTGCTTGCGCTGATGCTCACGGTGTTTCTCACCGCGATCCAGATGACGCCGCCGCTGGTCGTGATGTTCATCATCGACAACGTGATCGTCGAGGGGAACTGGGGGTTGCTGTGGGTGCTGCTGCTCGTTTCGATCCTGATTCCGCTCCTCGCGGCGGGGCTTCGCGTGTGGAATACCTACCTGATGTCCTACATCTCCTTCAAGCTGATTATGGACATCCGGCTGGACATCTACAGACGCATCCTGGCCCTGCCCATGGCCTTCCACGAGGAGATCGGCACGGGCAAGGTGATGTCGAGGATTATGGGCGATGTGGTCACGGTCAGGAGCATGGTGACCCGACGCGTCCTCGAGATGGTGACCGATCTGGTCACGTTCCTCACCGCCGTGACCCTTTGTCTGGGGCTGAACTGGAAGCTCGGCCTGCTGATGTTCGTACTGATGCCGCTGTATTTCCTCAACTCCAAGATCTTCATCGGTGGGATGCGCTCGGCCTGGCGCACGTGGCGCAAGAAGATGGACCAGGTCTCCGTAGGCCTGCAGGAGCGGCTGGGTGGGGTGCAGCTGGTGAAGTCCTATGGCCGGGAGCGCCATGAGAACCGCGTGTTCGTCGAAGAGACCCGTGAGAGCCTGGACTACGCAATGCGGGGCGTGGTTTTCCGTGCACATCAGGAAACGGGCAACTGGGCGGTCACCGGGGTGAGAAACACGCTGGTGTTCTGCCTGGGCTGCTACTTCGTGATCCAGGGCGAGATGACCTACGGGGCAGTGATGGCGTTCCAGGCCTATGCGATGCAGATGTTCCATCCCGTGCTCAACCTGATCCACATGGCCACCGAATTCGAGCGTATGAAGGTGTCGGTGGACCGGATCTACGAAATCCTGAATTGGCCCATCGAGATCGCGGACAAACCGGATGCGGTGGAGCTTCCCCGGCCCCGCGGGCACGTGAGGTTCGACCAGGTTTCGTTCGAGTACGTCTCCGGGGAGCCGGTGCTCAAGGACATCAGGCTCGAGGTCCCGGCGGGCACGATGGTGGCCCTGGTCGGCCATACGGGGTGCGGGAAGACCACCCTGACCAGCCTGCTGATGCGATTCTACGACGTCAAGGAGGGGGCGATCACGGTCGACGGCCACGACCTGAGGGATGTGCAGCTCCGGTCGCTTCGCAGGCAGATCGGCCAGGTGCTGCAGGATTCGGTGCTGTTCAACATGTCCATCAGGGACAACCTGAAGTACGGTCGCCTGGACGCCACGGACGAGGAGATCATGGGGGCCGCGCGGATCGGCGAGATCCACGAGTTCATCATGCGGACCGCACAGGGCTACGATACGAAGCTCGGCGAGGACGGGATCAAGCTCTCCGTGGGCGAGAAGCAGCGTTTGTCCATCGCCCGAGCGGTACTTACGGACCCGGCTATCCTGATACTCGACGAGGCCACTTCGTCGCTTGACTCCCTTTCGGAGGCCCTGATCCAGAAGGCGATGGCCAACGTGATGGAGGGCCGAACGGCCTTCGTGATCGCCCACAGGCTGTCGACGATCATCAGCGCGAACATGATCGTGGTGATGGATCACGGCGAGATCAAGGAAGTCGGGACGCACGCCGAACTGCTGGAGAAGCCGGACGGCATGTACCGCAAGCTCTACGAGCAGCAGTATGCAGGACTCGAGGAAGCAGAGGCGGAAGCAGCCGGCTGAGGCGGGCAGAAGTCTGTCGGAAGGGCCGGTGTCGGTGGGTCTACGACGCCCAGGCCGACGGTGAAGGGGAGTCTTCGGGACGCCAGGGGATATGGAAAGCAATTTCCGACGATTCGTGAGGATCTACGTGCGGCCGTTCTGGATGCGGATGGCCATGGTCATGCTCAT
>JASLMQ010001005.1 GCA_030746455.1 Candidatus Latescibacterota bacterium | reverse complement strand
ACAGACCACGGACCACAGACCACAAGTGCCAATCGGTCGTCCGTCGTCAGTGGTCTAACGTCAGGATTCTGAACTCCGTCTCCAACCAGTCCCTCCCCGTCCCTCCAAACCGCACATCGAGCACCCAGGGTGCGGGCTCGCCCGGACGCATGGGGTTCTTGCCCAACCATCGGGTGTCGCGATAGAGTCGCGCCCGGCACCTGCCCTCTGCAGCAAACCGGATTTCCAGTCGCGCGCGTCCCCGCTCCGCCACGAAGCATCCATCCTCCTCTGAGATCTCCACGCCGTACTCGAAGTGCCATCGGGCGATGTGGGGCTTTCCTTCGGCGCCCCTCACCTCGTCTCGGACCGTCCAGCCCTTCTTGTGTTCGAAATCGATCTCGCGCGATAGCCTCGTATCGGGATACCCGCGATGCGCGCACCTAACCCGAACGCCGCGGTCGTGCGCCTCCCATTCCGTCCTCACGGGCGTCGGCTTGGGACCCCAGCTGGAAACAAGTGACCGCACGGACCGGGCAGGCTCACCGTTCACGAGTACCACGTTGTGCGACGTCATCGCGTAGAAGTGCCCTCGTACGAGCTGGCGTTTGGCACGTTGATCTCGGTTCAGATAGGAGTAGAGCTCGCTCAGGGGCGTCCCGATCATGGGCTCGCCTCGGACCACCAACTGCAGCGAGAGCGCGTCGTCGTGTGCGTGGTTCGGAATGCCGCGTCCCGGCACGGACAGTGCCATCGCGGAGGACCTTTTGCTCCACCCGTCCCGCGCAGCGAAGTACCCCGACCGGGGGTAGTGGACGGCAAGCGGCAGCCTTCGGTCCGACCGAACCGCGGCCACGGCCTTACGGTCCTCGGGCTCCACGTGGCCCTTCAGGCCCAGCTTCTGCGCGACGACCGCCGTCACCTCGCTCCGCAGCAGGCCGGTGGCTGCGCCGAGAAGCTGCGCCGTCCTGGGGCCGTCGGCCAGTCCATCGCCGATGTCGGGCTGCGAACCATCGGGCAGCGTCAGGTGGGCGACGACCTCGCTGCATCGCTTCAACGCGCGCAGCTCCCTCCGGCCGAGGAGGGCGACCCGGTTCAGGCGTGCCAGGCGAAGGGGCTCCAGGAACATCTGGATGGCGGAAACCGTGTAGCCCGCCGTCCTCTCCTCATATCCCCCGTCGGGCAGGAAGCTGCGACCGGCGTGGCGCACGATCACGGGCTTGGCCTGATCCACAAGGCGGCGCACCTCGGGAAACTCAGGTAGCATGATCCCGAAGATCAAGGGCGCCGTGCCCCGTTCCCACAGGTGATGGTTGGCCGGAACGTACTTGCTCCTCTCATAGGTGCGGTACTGGATGGCCGTGAACCACATCGATTTGATCATCCCGAAGACCGTCTCCAACGGTACCTCTCTGGCAAACGCGATGCCCCCGTAGATGGCATCCAACCAGGCGATCCACCGGTGTGCGGTCGTCATCGTGTCGTGCCCATCGGCCCGGGACAGGATCGCCGAGTCGGGGTGGAACTCGGGGCCCACGACGAGAGGCCAGTCAGCGAGCCATCGTGAGACCAGCTCGGAGAACTTCTTCGCATAGGCCGCTCGTCTCGTCCGCGAGTAGGCGATGATCAGGTCCCGAAAGAAGTTGCCGCGCTTGAATCGATACGCCGTGGACGCCAGCTGACGCATCTCGGCCGTTCGCCACTTCAGGTCGGGACCGAAATCCCACACGACAGACCGGTCGTCCTCCCTGATCAGGAATCGGTTCCTCAACAGGTCATCGGCCCTCGTGGGATCGCCCATCTCAGCCCCGCCCCAACCCACGGGGACCACGCCGCGCCTCCCGTCACGAAGATCGAAGGTCCATCTTGGCCGCCTCCGGGTCCGGAAGTGATCGACCAGGAGGCCTCGTGCTCTATCCAGGTCTCCCCGCGCGGCAGCCCTTCGGATGGGAGCCAGGTCCCTTCTTTTCGGGTCGAGTGCATCCAGGAATTCGGCATCGCTCACGATCCGCTCATCCCTCGGAATCTCATCCATCGAGCAGTCCCTTCCCAAGTTGTCGGCGCCCTATACAGGATGCAGTCTGACGGGCACGATCACGTTTGCGTTTCGGACTATTTGGCCTATATTTCAGCAATCTCAAAACGTTGTGCCCCTCTGCCGGGCCGATTCTCATCCCGGTGCACTTCTGCCTTCCGAACCTGCAGACGGAGACCAATCCCATGGAAACCGCAACGGTCGAGCCCCTCGTGTTCGAATCGTCCGCAATGGAGCTGGATCCCGAGAGCCGGATCGCGCGGCTCAGGGAAATGTACTGGGACCGTACGCACGAGGGCAAGCGGTTGCGCAAGCCCGTCGTCGGCTCCGGCACCGACTCGCTCGTCGGCCACGCAGAAGACTTCGCAGCCCTGCTGCGGGTCAGCGACCCCGTGATCCAGCCCGGCGAGTTGATCGTGGGATGTGCGCTGGCCGAAGTCGAAGACAAGGACAGCATCGACCTGGGATTCTACGACCGGCACTACCCTCCCGGGCACGAGAACATCCTGCGGAAGGGATTGGCCGGAATGAGGGACGAGGCCCGCGAGAGGCTATCGAGCGAGACCGACCCGGAGAAGCAGGATTTCTACCGTGCCGTCGAGATCGCCTACAATGCCGCATGCGGCTACGCGGCGTCCTACGCCGACTGCGCCCGCGAGGCTGCCGCCTCCGAGAGTGACCCAACCAGGCAATCTGAGCTGCTTGGGATCGCCGAAGTCTGCGACGAGCTCGCCGGCGCGCCGCCGTCCTCCTTCCAGGCCGCGCTTCAGCTCGTCCAATTCAGCCGCCTGTTCGGCGGATCCGGGTGCATCGGGCGGTTCGACCAGTGGATGACGCCCTTTCTCGAGGCCGACCTCGAGTCCGAGCGTCTCTCCCCTGGGGAGGCACAGGAGCTGCTCGAGTGCCTCTTCATCAAGCTGAACTACTTCGGCGGGACCGGCCAGGCCGCCAACGACAGCCTCCGCAACATCGCCCTGGCTGGACAGACCTCTGACGGGCACGACGCCTCGAACGAGCTGTCCACCATGTGCCTCGAGGCGTCCGGCAAGCTCATGCTTCCCGAGCCCAAGCTGAACGTCCGTTTCTTCGACGGATCGCCACCGGAGCTCCTTCGGGCCTGCTGCCGAGTCCTTGCCAAGGGAGCAAACGTGCTAGCCGTCTTCAACGACGAGGTGGTGGTTCCTGCCCTGTTGCGGCTCGGGATCCCCATCGAGGACGCGAGGGACTACTGCAATGACGGCTGCTCCGAGATCATCCTCGGTGGCAAGGGCACGATCCAGTTTCGGGTGCACGATTCCCTCCCCCTTCTCACAGAAACCGTCATGGAAGCCCGAGAGCGGTCCTTCGAGTCCTTCGATCAGGTGATGGACGACTTCAAGTCCCGGCTCGACTTCTACATGCCGCCGGACTCGGGCAGTAATCCACCGGTCACCTTCCCCTACTTCGCCGCCAGCATCGACGACTGCATGGAGAAGGGATCCGCATCCGGCGCACGATATCCCATCACCGGCTCCATCCTGGCTCAGGTCGGCGACACCGCCGACGGCCTCGCCGCCATTCAGCAGTTGATCTACCACGAAGGCGTACTCACGTGGGAGGATCTTGCCTCGGCCCTCGATGCCGACTTCGAGGGCCACGAGCCGCTGCGGCAGATGATTCGCAACCGGGGGCCCAAGTACGGCAATGACGACGACCGGGT
>JASLMQ010001004.1 GCA_030746455.1 Candidatus Latescibacterota bacterium | reverse complement strand
TGAGACCGACGTGCAGCGTATCATCAACACGAACCTGAAGGTGATGTGGAACGGCGACCGTGAGGATCCCCAGTGGCGGAACTCCAACGACACGGGCCCGTGGAAGCCTCCTCCGCCATCGGACAAGGAAGGCGAGGGCCGCGCGGGCACGCTGTGGACCGGGCTGATCGACTTCGACGAGACGGTGCGCGACCTCCACGAGCACCATCTGAAGCCTGAGGGCCTTTCGCACGCTTACTACCACAATGTGACAGCCAAGACTCCGCCGGGCTTCGGGCGGAAGCACTGTCAAGACGATCGATGCGACGTGCCCGAGGTTCCCTTCTCCGAGTGCCGGGACCTGATCATGGGTGCGGCCCTGCCGTGCGTGATCCAGCGTGGCGTTCCGGCCCTGCTGGTCAGCAAGGCGCTCCAACCGGGCAACCTCGAGGTTGCACTGTGTACGACCGACGGAGTAGAGGTCGAGGTCCTGCACACGGGAGAGGCCGAGGGGGCGAACGACCTTCCGGGAGGCATCACGGTTCTTCGGTGGGACGGGACGGATGCTGACGGGAAGGAGACTTTCGAGGGGAACTATCGAGTCCGCTGGACGATGTCGGAAGGATGTCGGGAGTTCGGCATCACGATCAAGTAAGGAAGCTGTGCGGGCTCAGCCTTTCTGACCCAGGCGGGTCGCGGCCTTGACGTGGACCTCGAGCCCATCGGCCGAATCGCGCAGAAGGTCGTCGTCGAATCGGACGGCGCCCCGCTGGAACAGCAGTACCAGTGTGGATCCCCCATACTGGAAGTAGCCCTTCTCCTGCCCTCGCTCAACAGGGCCCGGCTCATACGTCTGCACGATGCTGCCGACGGTAAAGCCGCCGACCTCCACATAGGCGATCGCGCCGAACCCTCCAGAATCGATCTCAGTGATCGAACGCTTGTTGCGAAGGAACGCGTCGGGCACCCTTCCCAGTCCGATCGGGTTGACGACGTGGTAGCGTCCGGCTACTGTTCGAGCCTGGCCGGCCCGGCCCGAGTCGGGGAAGTGGAACCGGTGGTAGTCGTAGGGGGCAAGCCGGACGACCAGAGCGGATCCCTCGGAGAACGGCCTGGCGGCATCCTCCGAATCCAGAAGAGACGCGATAGAGAGTTGGACCCCCTTGACGAAGATGCGCGGCTCGGCGGAGAGATCGGGATGGACCAGCACCTTGCCATCGGCCGGTGCGCAGAACACGTCCGCATCGCGCTCGAAGCTCCGTGCACCCGGCTTGAGCCGCCGCGTGAAGAAGGCGTTGAAGCTCTCGTAGCTGTCGACAGGACGCTCGAATTCATCGGTGTCGATTCCGTGTTCGGCAACGAAATCGGCGATGCCTTCACGGCTCCTGAAGGAGCTCCGGCTGCGTCCGTAGTACGCGCAGAAGGCCGCGTTGTTGACCAGGCGGTCGAGCACCCAGTGCACAATGGCGTGCCGATAGATCCAGCGTTGCGCACCGTCGTGGAGCAGGGGCTCCTGGACGATACGGCCGTTCTCGCGATCGCGATACTCGATGGTCTGGTCTGGGGGCACGGGTAGGCTCACTCAGGTTGATGCCAGGCCGAGGTCTGAGAGAAGCGAGACGGCCGTTGCTTCCATCGCCGGCGCGGTACCCGGTCCTGCGTAGGCGGACATGCTGGCCCAGGTTTCGTAGCCGCCCTCTTCCTTGAACGCCTTGTCCGTTGCGACGTAGCCCAGGTGTCCGTTTGCCAGGCTCTGGACGAAGACCGGATCGGCCGAGGCCTGTGCCTTGACGTTCATTGCGATCTCCACGAAGATCTCTCCGGGCAGCCCGACGACCGCGGCGTCCCCGAGCTTGAGGGCCTGCACGGGCGCCGTCATCCGTTCGGGCAGCGCGTTCAGGCGAAGACACTCCTCCGCGTAGGCGTACACGCGCTCCTTCGGAATCGGATGCCCGACGACCCAGCTGAAGGGACCTGAGTCGTAGTCCTCGATGGGCTCCTCGGTCGCCGCAAGCACCTTGTTCGCAAGTGCCAGGTCATCCTCCGTGACCGGCTTGCGGAGGAACTCGAAGGTATCCGCTGCCCCTCCCAGCTCGAGCGATTCGTGCATGTCCATTAGCTGGATCTCGGTGATCACGTGACCGGCCAGGACGTTCGCCATCCTCGCCGCCTGAGCGTGGCCACGGTACTTCCATCTCGTGCGGCCGCTGTAGTCGATGTTGTTGATCTGCCCCGATGCCGCGTTCCAGAGGACGGGGACGCAGTCGCCGCCGATGTAGTGCCTCATCAGGCGATGGAAGTGTCCGTAGTAATCCGCCGATAGGGTTTCCGCGGGACTGGCCCCCACGTAGTGGAGTGAAAAGTTGGCCACGGCGGATATGGGAGCCCCATCCGTTCCTTCCACATACATGATGGCCAGATCGGGGTCGATGGGACTCACCGGGGCCACGAGGTCCGGGTTATCGATGCCGGGGTTCATGCGGACGGTGCCGTCCTTCATCCGCCAGCGCCGGCAGAACGCGATGCGGCCCTCCTGGACGAGGGCGAATCCCACTCGCGCCGGACGGAGCCTTCTTACGGCGAGCTCCACGGCGTCGGCGATCTTCAATGCGGCGTAGTCCGTGTATTCCGTTTCCTCCTCGACGCCGCGGGTGCCCATCACCGCGACGCCCGTGTGGGTGTGCGTGGCGTTGACCATGGTGTGATCGGGTGGTATGCCGCAGCGCTCCTGGACGCGGCTCTTGACCGCAGATGCCAGCTTCTCCGGCATGCAGATGAAGTCGCAGGTGACCATGGCGACGCGGGTATCCCCGTTGTCGAACACCAGGGCCTTGGCGAGCAGCTCATCGTGGACGTCGTTTCCATACCGCTCCTGGAAGTATCCTGGGATGGCCAGACCCAGCCAGGGTGTGACATTGGATACGGCCGCTCCTGCGTGCAGTCCATCGCTCACGGGCTATGTCTCCTTAAAGGCCGAGTTGATCCAGAAGCGACGAGGCCAGGTTCTCCATTGCGGGGGCGGTGCCCACGCCACCCAAGGACGAGAGACCTGCCCAGGTCTCGTAGCCGCCTTCGCGGGTCAGCGCGTGATCGGTGCACACATACCCGATGTAGCCGTTGGCCAGGCTGACGACGAAGAGCGGGGATGCCTTGGCGCGGGACCTGATGTTCAGGGCGATCTCCACGAAGATCTCACCCGGCAGGCCCACGACCGCAGAATCGCCGAGCCTGAGCGCCTGGACCGGGGTGGTCATCCGTTCCGGAAGTCGGGCCAACCGGACACACTCCCTGGCGTAGGTGGCAACGCGGTCAGAGGGTATGGTCTGGCCCACGACCCAGCTGAAGGGGCCTGAATCGTAGTCCTCAAAGGACCCATCTGGTACTGTGAGGATCTTTTCGGACACCTCCAGGTCCTCTGCCGTGATGGCCTTCCTCGGGAACTCCAGCGTGCCCACGGCGCCGCCCAGCTCGAGGGACTCGTGCATGTCCATAAGCTGGATCTCGGTGATCAGGTGTCCCGCCAGCACGTTGGCCATTCTACTCGCCTGCGCATGGCCCCTGTGCTCCCATTGTCGCGATCCGCCGTAGTCGTTGTTGTTGATCTGTCCGGAGGCGCCATTCCAAAGCAGAGGAACACAATCGCCGCCAAGGTAGTGCCGCATCAGTCGGTAGAAGTGGCCAAAGTAGTCGGCCGAGATGGCACCCCCGCCGTCCGTGCCGACATAGTGGAGGGAGTAGTTCGCTATGGCCGAGATGGGATCGCCGTCCCGCGACTCGACGTAGAGCATGGCGAGCTCGGGGTCCGTCGGACTCACTGGCTCAATCAGGTCGGGATTGTCGCGGCCGGGATTCATCCTCACTGTATCGTTCGTGAGGCGCCACCTGCGGCAGAAGGCGATCCGGTCTTCCTGCACGGAGGCAAATCCGATCCGAGCGGGCCGCAGCCTGCGGAGGGCCAGCTCCGCCGCATCGGCGATCTTCAGCGGCACCCATGCCGTATACTCCTCGTTCTCGTCCACGCCGAGGAGGTCTGCGATGGCGGCCGCTGAGTGGGAGTGCGTGCCGTTGATCATCACGTGCTCGGGGGGAATCCCGCAACGCTCGGAGATGCGCGATTTGGCCGCATCGGAAACCTTCTGAGGCATACAGATGAGATCGCACGTGATCATTGCGACTCGAGTTTCGCCATTGTCCAGGACGAGTGCCTTGGTCAGCAGCTCATCGTGGACGTCTTCGGCGGGCCGTGGTTTGAAGGACCCTGGCATATCCGTTCCCAGCCAGGGCGTGATGTTGGATGTGGCGGCTCCTGCTTGCAGGGGTGTGCACATGACGAATCCCCGTTTGTATCAGATGTCGGAGTGAAAGGCTATCTCGGGATGATGGGCAACACGATGTGTGTGGGATGGTCCGGATCGTGATAGACGGCCTGCTCGGCGATCACCAGACGGCGATCGCGCCCCAGCGGCCCCCCGGTGTTGGGATTGATGTCGAAGCGGGGGAAATTGCTGCTGGAGATGTCGAGCCGGATGCGGTGGCCCTTGCCGAACAGATTCGACGTCGGATACATCACGATTTCGAAGGGATAGATCTCGCCAGGATCCATCAGCTCCGGGCGGTCCCGTGAATCCCGGTAGCGGGCGCGGATGATGCTGTCGGAGATGTTCTGGCAGAACCCGTCGGGGAAGTCGGCATTCGGCGGATGCACGTCGATGAGCTTGACCGTGAAGTCGGTGTCCACGGCCGACGAGGAGGCCCAGAGGTTGACGGTGAGCGGGCCGGTAACCTCGACGTCTTCCTCGAGCTCCGGCGTCTGGAACACCAGGACATCGCTACGAGCGGAGAGCGGAAGCGTGTCCTTGCTGCCATAGAAACGCTTGGCCCCACGCTGGTCGAAGGCGCCGGCAACCATCACCTCGTTCGCCGCCGAGATGCCGCCGCCGATGGTGGGGACGGGATCGCTCGGATCGAAGGTGTAGCGCGTGGGATCGGATGTCTCAGGAAGCTCGGGGCCGAGGGTGCCGTCCGCCTGGATGTAGTACGGGGTGTACTGCATCTGGGGCAGCGGCCAGTCGTCGACGTCTCGCCAGACCCCGCCATGGGACAGCCGACCGCTGCGGTCCTTCTCGCTGGTGCCGCCGCCCATCACGAAGATCCGCACAGGTTTCTCGCCATCCACTCCGTTCTGAATCCCCTTGAGCCAGCGGTCGAACCACCGCAGCCGATAGCCGTTGTAGTCGTCGAGTACGGCATCCGGGCCGAAATCCACGACCCCGGAAGCGGAGTTGCTCCAGCCACCGTGGGTCCAGGATCCCATGATCAGGTGCTGGGGCGTGTTCTTCATCTTGGATAGCGCGACGTAGTTGTCCGTGGTTCCTCTGGCATACGAATCGTACCAACCGCCCAGGTAGATAGTGGGCACATCGGCGTGCTCGTCGTAGTAGTGCTCGATGGCGTATCCGCGCTGCTTCCAGTAGTCGTTGAAGTCGCCCTCGCCGACGATGTCGAGCACCCACTGCTCGTAGGAGGGGAGGAAGCGGAGCGCCGATGAGCCTTTCCTGTAAGGCGTACGCGTCATCCACTCGCCGATGCGGTCGAAATCGGCCTGGAGTGCGGCCTTGAGTGTGGGATCGGCCAGGGCCTCCGGACTGGTGGTGGCCATCCGGAATGCGTAGATCATAAACCGGAGCTCCAGCGCGCCGTTCTGCCGCATCGAGCTCTTGTGGTAGTTCGACGTGCCCACCGACACGACCATGGCCTTCAGGTGGGGCGGATCGAGCGTGGCCAGGGCGCTCTGGTCGCTACCGCAGTAGGATCCGCCCATCGTGCCCACGTTCCCGTCGCACCACGGCTGCTCGGCCGCCCACTCGACGCTGTCGTAGCCGTCGGGGGCTTCCTTCGCGAAGGGATACCATACACCCTCCGACCCGAAACGGCCCCGCACATCCTGCATCACGGCCACGTAGCCGCGCCGCGCGAAGTACCGACCCTCGTTGACCTTGCCTTCCTTGTCGTAGGGCGTCCGCTCCATCACGGCGGGGAACCGGTCCTCGACCACCTTGCCGTTCCGGGCAGGAAGATACAGATCCGTTGCCAGGTTGGTCCCATCGCGCATCGGCACGGACACGTTCTTCTCGGTCACCACATCGTATTCCATCCACGACCCCTGCATGGCCTCCTCCTCCTTGTGTATCCCCCTGTCCGATCCGCTCAGGACCGATCCACGAAGGCGCCGGATGCCCTGAGGGCCTCGACGCCCGATCCCCTATCGGAAAGCGGAAGGTGTACAGATCGACTTCCCTGCAGTTGCGACTGGTAGATCGCCATGACCACCTCGAGCGACCGTCGACCGATCTGGCCATCGCTGCGGAGCTCCCCCTTGCCCTCAAGAGCGTCGAGGAACTCGTTAAGGGCGACCACGTAGGTGGACACGGGGGCCGGATGATCCACTTCCACGGCCCGCAGGTCGTTCCACTGGAAGCCGCTTTCGGGCTCGTAGTCGCCTTCGACAGACTGGTAGAGGTGCACCTTCTCGCCAACGAGATGGATCATGCCGGTCGAGCCGCGGAGCTCGAAGGCGTTGCTCGTGTATTCCGTCAGCTCGGAGGCGTGAAGCGCCCCCGTAACACCGTTCCTGAACCGAATGAAGGCTGCGCTGAAGTCTTCGACCGCCCATGGCCGCGACCGCTGCTCGGCCATCCCGCACAGCCAATCGAGCTCGCCCGCGAACATGTCCATCATGTCGAAGTAGTGCGTGAAGTCGTGCAGCAAGGGGCCCTCGTTCTCGCTGCGCCACCAGGGGGCTGGCTTTCCTCCGTCCATGTGGCACGAGATGTGGACGAGATCCCCAATGGCCCCCTCGCGGACCAGCCGGAGCGCCAGATTCCATTCGGCGTTCCACCGGCGGTTGTGGTTGATATGCAGCAGGACCCCGGCGCGATCGCAGGCCTCGATCATCCGGTCGCATTCGTCAAGGGAGAGTGCCATCGGCTTTTCGCAGATGATGGCCTTCACCGACTCCGCCTCGGCGCATTCGCTGACCATCTCGCAATGGAGCTCGGGGTGCGTCGCGATGATGCAAATGTCGGGCTGGACCGCCTCGAGCATCTCTCTGTAGTCGTGGTAGAGCGCGGTGATCCCAAAGCGCTCGCCGAAGGCATGGAGCTTCTCGCGCCCGCGGTTGACGCCCGCCACGAGCTCGCACCGGTCGGTCTGGGCGATGGCCTCGGCGTGGTTGTCGGGTAGATCCCCGAAGCTGAACTGGTATCCAACGCGTCCAGTGCCAATCAGGGCGATGCGGTACTTTGCCATAGTTGCCCCCTGTGCTCGAACATGCGGGTGAATCGCTCTCGGGATGTCATCTCTTTCACGGCCACCCCTCCACTGCGCGCCTACTCGCTCCGCCTCTTCAGTTCGGAGAACCCGGCGAAGATCATCTCCTCCTCGCCGTCTTCGTTCGCTTTGGTGACGACGGTGCCATCGTCCGCGATGAAACAGGATCCTCCCTGCTGGAAGTGGTGGTAGGAAAAGCCGCATCGGTTCGTGACCACCATAGGGGTTGCCAGCTCCTGGGCGTCTCCCGGGCTAACGACATTACCCCGGTTGTTTTGCCAGAAGATCAGGTCCGGTCTGTCACGCTCGAAGGTCTGCCAGGCCTCGGGCAGGGATCCATCGGCGCAGATGAGACACCCGATTCGAAGGTCACCCACGGAGAGCACCGCCGTGCCATCGCCCGCCGCGAGGACCCCACGCTCGAGCCGGTAGCCCATCTTGTGGGGTACATAGTCTCTGAGCCACCCGTCGAAGTCGTCCTTCCAGGACTGCCCCTTGTTGGGCCAGAGATAGCTCTTCCGGTAGACCCCGACAACACCCTCCGGGCCCAGCCAGACCATGGAGATGTAGGGTCGGCCCTCCCAGGCCTCGTTCAGGCCGAGTGCAACATACCCCTCGTAGCGCTTCGCAAGCGCGTGGAATCCGAACACCTCCGGGCTGTCCAGCGTGCGCGCATCGCGCATGGGGTAAGGTGAGTAGTCGGCGGTGAGGCCCTCGTGGAGGAAAACGAAGTGGGCTCCCTGCTCAAAGGCCCTCCGCGTCCAGTGCATGGCCTTATGGACGTTGTGGCTGACCTCGCAGGCGATGGTGTCGAGCTGGATCGCGGCCAACTTGTGATCGGCCAAAGCGGGCTCCTTCTGGTGGCGGGGCGGACAGGTTTGGGAGAGGTAATCTGTCGCGGACCGTTACGAAGAGTCTTTTGCGACCTCCCAGCAGTGATGGACCTTGGGACTTCGCTCGTAGTCCTTGGGGATCGTACTACGGGTGATGTCCCTTGCGTGGACGCCTTCGGGCGGCACCCACGTCATCCGGAAGTTGCGCCTGTGGGTGGAGAAGATGAGGGTGCCGCCCGGATCCAGGCGATCCAGCGTGTCCGCCAGGAGCTGCGGATGGTCCCGCTGGATGTCGAACGTGCGGTTCATCCGCTTGGAGTTCGAGAAGGTGG
>JASLMQ010001003.1 GCA_030746455.1 Candidatus Latescibacterota bacterium | reverse complement strand
ACAGCACCGTGTAGGAGTACTGAGTCGTCCACGCCGTGTTCTTGGACACGAACCTCCGGGCACCCACCCCGCCCCCGACCTCGGAGACATCTCCCCATCCGAAGTCGCGTCCCCCGAAGACCTCCACGAAGGGATAGGTCTTTCGCTTGACTTGGACCGGGATGTTATACCTATAGAACGCCGTGAGCGAAGAGCCGAACCCCTCGTCCACCGAAAGGGTGTTCCCGGGGAGTGTCCGAATCCCGCCCGTTGTCTCAACCACGACATCGCGGCGGTTCGCGCGATCCCAGACACGGTTTCCCATCACGAAAGAGCCGCCCAGCTGGTGGCCACGGGACAACGAGTATCCAAGCGACATGCCAGCCCGGTAGACCACGGCGCTGCCCGAAAACCGAACCGACAGGATCGGGTTGATCTCGAGCCGGCCGGATCGGTAGGGTCCCGTCGGAATGCCTGCGATTCCTTCCTCGTTCTCGTCGGGATCCGTGATGATATCAGCGAATGCGGGCGATCCGGCGAACAGAACCGTCAGAACCAGAAGACTGAACAAACGTGTCATCGGAGCCACCTCCTTCGAAGGCGTGAGACAGATAACCCCAGCACGCGATCTACCTGATTAGACGGTTGCATCTGGTGAAGGTTACGCAACCTTGCCCACTACGGCTCCCAGCGCGGCGACGATACCCCGTTCCATCGTCTCCAACGTCATGCTGGGCTGCCCGGTGTCGGCTACCTGCTCCGGCATAAGGGGAATATGCACAAACCCCGCCGGCATGTCCAGCCCCTCCCGAGCAATATGATGTAACACACTGTACATCAAGTGATTGCAGAGGAACGTCCCCGCCGAATGGGACAGCTGCGCCGGCACCCCGTCCTGCCGCAGGGCCGAAACCATCCCTCGAACCGGCAGTGTCGAGAAGTAAGCTGCGGGCCCACCCTCGGCCACCTGGAGGTCCTGCGGGGTCTCCCCATCACTCAACACCTTGAGGTTCACGGCCACCCGCTCGACGCGCAGCGTGGCCCCGCCCCCCAGGCCGAGCGAGACCACCGCGGCGGGACGGTGGGTGTCGATCAGCGGCGCGACCCTCGCGATGTCCTCTCCGTGAACCACAGGCACAGGGGTCGAGAGCACGGAGTAGCCCCCGATCTCACGCCCCGCGAGCGCCTCGGCAATCTCCACGGAGGGGTTCCGCTCCCACTTCCCCCACGGCTCGAAGCCCGTAACCAGGATCTTCCTCTCTTTCACCATCTGCCCTCCAAAGGTGAAGCCTGTCGGCTTCCAGGCCCGGCTTGACACCAGATGTCGAGTGGGCTATCATGCACCGGCCGTCTTCCCGACGGCTCACACGCCCCGCCGGTGCGCGTGACGCTACACGCAGACCGAGGCCGATTCACCCCAACGGCTCGATAGTGAGGGAGCCCGTCCCATGGTGGAGATCGAAGTGCGAACGTCCAGACGAACGGACATGGTGCCCATCACCGACGCCGTCCGGAACGTCGTTCGGGAGGCCGGGGTGGACGCCGGCCTCTGCACGGTCTACGTGCCTCACACCACGGCCGCCGTCACGGTCAACGAGAACGCCGATCCCACCGTGCCGCGTGACATCCTCCACGTCGTCGACCGCATCATCCCGTTCGGTGACATCGGATATGGCCACGCCGAGGGCAACTCCGCCGCCCACATCAAGGCCAGCCTCTTCGGCACGTCCGAAACGATTCCCATCCGCAACGGTCGACTCGCCCTCGGGACCTGGCAGGGCATCTTCTTCTGCGAGTTCGACGGTCCCAGGACCCGCCGGGTCTCCATCAAGGTTCTGCCGGGCTAACCCCGCGCAACGCCACCCCTCCACGTTCCAGGTTCCACGCTGCCCGTCCCTGCCTCCCAGTCCAGCCTTACCGAACATCTCCGCCCCTGCATTTCTCAATTTTCATCTTGCATTTCCCCGCCTTCGCCTTCCAGTCCCATTCCCCACTGAATCAGCTTGTCCCGCCACCGGGTGGGAATGGCCGTCAGGAATGCAACCCTGAGCCGGAGGCCCCTCCCAACGTGGTACCGTGCCTTGGGGCGCCGCGCGCAAAGCGCGTGCGCGACGGCCTCGGCCACGACCTGAGCCGGCATCCCGGATTCCGCTGTCGCCTCCACGTGCCGCCGAACCGCCTCCACGGCTCGTCCATAGAGCGTCCGGCCGATCTCCGGCCTCGCCGACAGGCGTTCTGCGTCTTCGGAAAGCGCCTTCCCCCAGATCGGCGTATCCACGGCTCCGGGCTCCACCATGGCCACGTAGATACCCCATGGGGCCACCTCGAGCCGCAGCGCGTCCGACATCGCCTCCAGGGCGAACTTCGAGGCCGCGTAGGGACCCAGGAAGGGCGCGGCGACCCGGCCGCTCACCGACCCGATGTTCACGATCCGTCCTCTCCCGCTTCTCAGCAGCGGCAGCAAGGCCTGGGTCACGGCCAGCGTACCGATCAGGTTGACCTCCATCTGCCTCCGCATGTCCTCCAAGGGCAGGAATTCGAGCGGCCCTCCGACCGCGATCCCGGCGTTGTTCACCAGACCCAGCAGGCCATTCCCTCCCACCTCGCGCCGAACGACGTCGGCGGCCTCAGCGATCGAGCCGCTGTCTGTCACATCCAGCCGGATCGGCGTCAGCCGCTCCGATCCCGACTGCCGCAGCGCCTCGGCATCCGACTCCTTGCGAATCCCCGCAAGTACCTGGTAACCAATGCGATCCAGGTGTAGCGCGCATGCCCTTCCGATCCCCGACGAGGCCCCCGTTACCGCCACGGATCCCTGCCTGGCCCCCGCAATCATCATAGTGGCGACTCCCCTCAACCGACACCTTCCCGCCCCCTTTACCGCCCTTCCGAAAGGGGACGTGATTTTCTTTAAGAAAAGTGCTTGACGTAAGGTCAACCAATTGCTATCTTAAGGGCAACCAGGTAAACACACTGACTCGGAGACAAGCGGTTGTCCACTCCATCTTTGATGCATATTGGTGAGCTCGCCGACAAAGCGGGTGTTTCGACTCGAACGTTACGCTTCTACGAGCAGCAGGGGTTGTTACAGCCCGTTGTCCGAACAGAGCGTGGAGTCCGCATTTACTCGGAAGACCAGATGCGGACCCTGAAACTGATCCAACTGCTGAAGATTCTGGGGTTCAACCTCAAGAAGATCAAGTCGCTGATCACGGACTCGGACCTCGGGTTCTCGGGCCGGGGGACGGCAGAGCAGATGCGCCAGATCCTGACGAGCCACATCGAGCACCTGGATGAGAAGATCCAGGAGTATCAGAACGCGAAGCGCGAGCTCGAGCGGGCGCACGAGACGCTCGATGACTGCATGTCGTGTCCGGACGAGGTGGCCGATCGAGACTGCCCCTGCGAGGAAGTGGCCGCCAGCCTCAGGGATCTCGTGGTCATCCGTGACATCGCCAACTAGTCCAATAGACGTACACAGAAGAATGGTTCAAGCACGCAGCACCCTACCCCCCATCGTCGCCCCGTACGGGCGCCAGCCGTGGACTCGCTCAGCGATGCGCCACACAAATAAAGGGTAAGGAAAACGCCATGTACGCGCCACGGAATCTTCTGCACTCC
>JASLMQ010001002.1 GCA_030746455.1 Candidatus Latescibacterota bacterium | reverse complement strand
GCTGCTCCCCCACCGGCCGCCAAGGCGATACCCGAACCGCAGGCGGAAGATGCGGAGGAGCCCGAGCCTGTAGAAGAGGAGGCCGCCCCCGAGCCCGCCCTCGAAGCCGCTCCTGCCGAGGCCCCGCCGGCCAGCCCTTCCAGTGTCCAGGGATTGCAGCAGAAGATCCAACAACTCAGTGAAGAGAACAAGCGGTGGATGCGGCTGGCGGGGATCTCCGAGGTGACAGGGCTTCCCAACCGAGTGATGGTTTCCAAGGTACTGCTTCCAGGCGCGTTGAAGGAAGCGATGACACGTCACGAGCCGCTGGGCTGCATCCTCATCTCCCCCGAGGGCCTCGCCGAGATCAATGGTAAATTGGGCCGTGCCAAGGGTGATGTGCTCCTCGGCAAGTTCTCCGAGTGCCTGAAGGCGATGCTGAAACGGGGCGAGCGTCTCAGCCATCTCCAGGGCGTTGATTTCGCGGTCCTGGTGCCAACCATGCCCTTCCACCAGCTGCGCAGACGCGCCGAGGCCCTTCACAAGGAACTCACGTCAAGAGGCTTCGACATCGACGGTGAGATGATCTCGCTGAAGGTGAGTATGGGGGCCGCTGGATTCGACGCCTTGTCCAAGGGCAACTCATCGCAAGCCCTGCAGGAAGCGCTGTACGGCAGGTCGATTCAGGCCCTCGATGTGGCCAAGGTGAAGGGCAACTGCATCGAGATCCACGAAGACCACAGCCCCTCCCACTGATCCCCGCTCCCCCGGGGGCCCAAGCCGGGCAGAGCCTGCCAGCCAGCCGGGTGCGGGCCCAGCGGCACCGAACCACCGATCCCTCTGGATGGATAAGAACCACCCATTCGGGTCTCCCGACCGGAATCCTGCGATGCTTTTTCGATTTCTGGCCTTCGGTATCCTGTTGGCGCTCCTCTACCGCCTCCTCCGAAACATGCTTGGCCCGCTCCTCGCGCGGATGGCCGGAATGGGGCCCGATCCGGGCGCCACGCGTACCCCTCCCTCTTCCGAACTGGACGACACCAAGATCCAGGACGCCGACTTCCGCGATCTGAACAACTGAGTCCGTCTCCAGCCAGCGGCTTTGGCCTGCGGCTTCAGCCGGCCGGGACTCGTCCGGCCCCCTCCTTACCTGCGTATCCATCAGGTTGAGTCGAGATGCCCCCTCAGAAACCCAGGCGACGCAAGAGCCAGTCCACCGTTGCACCCGATGAGATCCGTCGCCGCCTGGCGGAGGGAGACCTGTCCCCCCTGTACTTCCTCTACGGCCCGGAGAGCTTCGAGAGAGATTCGCTGCTGGCAGCGATCGTCGAGGCAGCCGTCCCCGAGGAATCCAGGGCCTTCAATCTCGATGTCTCCCACGCAGCGGACCTGGATCCCGCCGACACCGTGAACCGCGCGATGGCCTTCCCGATGGTGGCGGCCCGCCGGATGGTGGTCGTCAAAGGGGTGGATCGACTGCCCGAGTCGGCGATCGCAAGCTTCATCTCCCTGATCCAGGCCCCGCCCGAGACCACGGTACTGGTCCTGACCGCCGACGCCATCGACGCGCGCAAGAAGCTGTTTTCGCAACTGCGGTCCTCGGCCGTGTGTGTGGAATTCAAGACCCCCTACGAGGACGACATCCCTCGCTGGATCCACGGACGCATGGAGGCGGAGGGCAAGCGTATCGATGCCGACGCGAGTGGCCTTCTTCAATTGCGCGTCGGATGCAATCTCCGCGACCTGGCCAACGAGATCGAGAAGCTACTCATACTCGTTGGCGAGAAGGAAACGGTGACCCGCGAGGACGTGGCCTCCTCGGTCACCGACTCGAGAACGGCCACCGTCTTCGAGCTCGCAGATGCGGTAGGACGCAGGGACCCGCCGGCGGCCCTGGCAAGGCTGAGGCACCTGATGGACCAGGGAGAAAGCCCGATCGGCGCCGTCGCGCTTCTCATACGCCACATCAACATCCTCCGCAAGGCCCGCTGGCTGCGGGACTCGGGCCTGCCGAGGTCCGAGGTGGCCAGGCGGCTCAAGCTCCCGGTCTTCTTCTTGAAGAACTACCAGGATCAGGCCGCCAACTTCGACGACGCCTCGCTCTACCTGGCCTTCGACGCGCTGCACGAGGCCGACGACCACCTGAAGTCGCGGCCCGACCCCGACACGGCTCTGACCCGGCTGATCTGCCGGCTATGCCGTCGTCCGACTGCAGCCGCGCGTTCTTGACAACCTGTCGGGAAGTTGGTACATTCCGCAGTCAACTTCCACCGCGAGCAATCAGCCGTTAGTCAGGACTTCACGACCCACCCCGGAAAGGCGGTGCAACGAACGTGGCAGAACCCATTACCTTCACCGACGAGACGTTCCAGTCCGAAGTTATCGAGTCTTCCCTGCCTGTGCTGGTCGACTTCTGGGCAACCTGGTGCGGCCCTTGCCGCATGGTGGCCCCCATCGTCGAGGAGCTGGCCGACGAGTACGAAGGACGCGCGAAGATCGGCAAGGTCGACGTGGACTCGGAGCAGAAGATCGCTTCCGATTTCAGGATCCGAAGCATCCCGACCCTTCTGATTTTCAAGGACGGCAAGCTGGCCGACCAGATCGTGGGTGCGGTGCCCAAGAAGGCAGTCGTCGACAAGCTCGAGGCGGCTCTCTAGCAGGCCGTGGAATGGGATAAATACAAGCAGGGAGAAAGGCCAACGCCCTTCTCCCTGCTTTTTCTAGAATCTCCGTCCCTTAGTGCAGGATGAAACGCTCGAAGAACACCCCCTTCACCTCGCCGGACTTCAAGAGCCCGGCGGCATTGATTCGGTCCTTCAGCGTCTCTCTGATCTGCAGGCGTTCCTTAGCCTCGTTCATGTCGGTATAGGGGATCGCATTAAGGGCCAGGAAGATCTCGTCACGGACCTTCGAGGCCAGCACCGAGCTCTGGATCTCGACCCACGCGCCCTCGTTGTCCAGCTCCAGGATCACCTTGACGCTCAGGAACCTGAGGGCCTCCTCGTCCGAGGGGTTGAGCAGCAGGTCGTCCTTGAAGGCGTACAGGAAGGGCATGTCAACAGGGATCTTTTCCCGCTCAGCGGGTGCCTGTTTGACCACCTTCCCTGCCTCCTCGCCCATGTTCATCTCATGCTTGGGCAGGACGAAACGGGTAACCAGCACGTAGGCGACAGCGCTCTGGCCCAACAGCACTACGGCGGCCAGGAGGATGAACTGTCCGAGCCGGGAGCGCTTGGGCGCCGGTGGTGGCCCGCCCTCCTCCCCCTCTAGCTCCTCGACGTCCTCTTCCGCCATTCCCTGGTCCTCCCCAGACCTTCAGACCGTGCAAACCCTTGCGATCCAGCCCGCTGCGGAGCCAAATGGGGCATCCACACCCGCCCTCACCAATCCCGCGCGAGGCTGAGAAACCTTACGAACTAAGCCCCAGTTTGTCAAGTCGCACGCCCCGGTTGGTTCCCACGTGGAAGGAGCTGGCGCCATGGAGATCGAGAAGGTCGTTGTCCCGGTCGCGGGGATGGGCACTCGCCTGCTTCCGGCAACCAAGTCACAGCCCAAGGAGATGCTCCCCATTGGGCGGAAACCCGTCGTGCAGTACGTCGTGGAGGAGATGGTCGAGCAGGGCCTGAAAAAGATCCTGTTCGTCACCGGACGCGACAAGCGATCGATCGAGGACCACTTCGACCGTGATCCGGATCTCGGGAACCGGCTGTCGGAAACCGACAGCGAGGACCTGCTCGAGGAGCTCGACTACGGCCGGGAGGGCGTCAGGTTCTTCTACACGAGGCAGCTCATCCCCGCGGAGAGGCTTACGCCGGCCGGACTGGGGCACGCCGTCGGGATGGCGGAGGACTTCGTCTCCGGAGAGCCCTTTGTGGTGGCCCTGGGTGACACCATCGTCCGATCGGGCAGCCACTCCGGTCTCGTGAGCAGGCTGATCAAGTCACACGTCAAGCACGGCTCGTGCTGCACCATCGCCGTCGTGGAGGTCGCCCCACATGAGGTCCAGCACTACGGAATCGTCAAACCCAGGGGCCGAGCCCAGTCCGATTTCGAGATCGAAGCCATCGTCGAGAAGCCCGCGGAGCAGGAGGCCCCCAGCCGACTGGCCGTTGCTGCTCGCTACATCTTCAACCCGGAGATCTTTGCGGCCCTGAAGCGGACCACGCCCGCCTTCGGCGGGGAACTGGAGCTGACCGACGCCATCGGGACCCTCATCAAGATGGGGCACACCGTCCGGTGTGTGCGTCTCAAGTCCGACGAGCTCCGCTACGACATCGGCAACCCCGAGTCCTACTTCAAGGCCTTCATCGATTTCGCCCTCTCCGACCAGCGCCACGGATACCTCATCCGCCAGCATCTTCAGCAACGCCTGAGGGAGTTCTGAGCATGCCCGGCGCGATACTGTGCACCGCCCCGGGCCGTGCGGGCATCATCGGCAATCCTACCGACATGTACGGTGGTAGCGTGGTCTCCTGCTCGACCCAGGAACGCGCGGCCGTAGTGATCGAGCCCGCACCGTGCCTTTGCTTCGAAGTAGCCGGCCAGGTACACGAGGTCTCTTGCACAGAGGATCTGGCGCTCGACGGCGGGTACTTCGACGTCGCCAAGGCCGTGATCGACTTCCTGAACCTGGCGCGGGCGCGCTTCTCACTGCGGTGGGCTTGCAGCGTGCCCTTTGCGGCCGGCCTCTCCAGCTCCGCCGCGATGATCGTGGCCATTCTGAACGCCATCCTGGCCTACCAGGGCCGGTCCTACAACATCTATTACCGGGCCGAGATGGCACGCCACATCGAGCTCCACTATATGGTGCTATGCGGCTATCAGGACGCCCACATGTGCACCTTCGGCGGACTCAACTATATGGACTTCCGCCAGAAGCAGTTCTACCGGGCCCTCGGGGAAGAGCCGTATTCGACTATGGAGAACCTGGGCTCCCACATGGACGAGTTCCCCTTCGTCCTGGGCCACACGGGGGTCAGACGAAGCTCCGGGATCGTACACCGCCCCATCCGCGAGCGTTGGCTGGAGGGAGACCGTGAGGTCGTCAGGTGCTACCTCCGCATCGCCCACCTGGCCCGCATGGGCAAGCGGGCATTGCTGGAGAAGGACTGGGAACTGCTCGGAGAGCTGATGGGTGAGAACCACGACATCCAGAGGGACCTCGGGGGGTCAGGTCCGGAGAACGAGCGGCTGATCGAGGCCGCCCTCGAGGCCGGAGCCCTGGGTGCCAAGCTGGCAGGCGCCGGAGGAGGCGGCACCATCATCGCGCTCACCCACGACCCGGCGAAGGTAGCCCGTGCACTCGATAAGGCCGGAGCGACCCGAATCCTCTACCCGCGCCCGTCGCCGGGCGTCACGGTTACGCCTCTTGACACGGAAGACGATTGGGAGATCGCCCACGCGGAGTTCGACCGGCAGGAGCAGGGGGCGGACCTGCTGGCCTAGTACTTCGGGACCGAGACTATGGCGGAGCTGGACTGCAAGCAGTGCGGAAGATGCTGTCTGGTGGACGTGAGCGTCTTCGTGACCGCCAAAGACAGACAGCGATGGGAACAGGAAGGAAGGCAGGACATCCTGGAAACGATCGAGCCGGAGGGAACGGTCTGGTCAGGAGGCATAACGGTATCGCCTCAGAGCGGCGAAGAGATGTGGGCGTGCCCCTTTCTGGCGCCCACGGGCGATCGCTTCATCTGTTCGATCCACGAAACGCGCCCCACCGTTTGCGAACACTACGCCCCGGGGTCATCCGAGCTGTGCTCGCAGTTCGGTGGAAAGGCCGGATGAGCAGGGGGCGATTCCCTATCCACCCCGATGGCCTCCACCGGAATCGCGTTGCGCGAAGGCGTACTCCAGGGTGAGCTGCAGGAGCTTGAGGTCACACGGCTTCGTCAGGAAGTCGTGGGCACCCAGCCGCATCGCTTCCCTTGCGATATTCTCGTCGTCCACCGCCGTCAGGAGGATCACGGCCACATCCCTGTGCGCCTGACGTAGCCGTGCCAGGACCTCCACCCCGTCCATGTCGGGCATCCTCACATCCAGCAGGACCGCATCGAAGCGTTCATCGGCCAGCCGCCGGAGCGCTTCGCCCCCGCCGGGCACCGCGCTCGCGGCGTAGCCGATCGTACGTAGGGCCAGCGCCACACCTTCCGACACCGCCGCGTCATCGTCGACGATCAGGATCCGCTCCTGGCGCCTCCCCGCCGTCGGGGCCTCTCCAGTTGTCGTCTCTCCAGCCGACAGGGCCCGAACGACGTCCTCACCCAGCAGGCTCTCCACCGCCCAGTGGACGATTCCCAACACGTCTTCCACGCTGAACGGCTTCCCGAGGTAGTAGGATGCCCCCGAGCTGAGAATCGCCTCCCGCACCATCTCGTACGTGCCGAAACCCGAGATCAAGACGACCTTCGCTGCGGGAGACGCCTCCTTGATCCCCTGCAGGACCCGCAACCCGGACGTGTAGACCTCCCGAATGGCCAGGGCACTGGCCAGCCTGATGTCGACCAGGGCGATCCCCACGGCCTGCCTGCTCGCGAAGTAGATGGCCTCGTCCCCCGACGAGAAGACCTTGATGGCTTCGCTCGGGTAGCCCTGCTTGACCAGCAGAGAGGTCACCATCTGTGACACCGGTGCCTCGTCTTCCACGATCAGGAGCGTGGGGGCCGGGGACAGAGGCCCGAAGCGACCGGGCCGGGTCCGCTTCCTCACCCCATTCTGCCCGACCTTCAGGACCTCGAGATACCTGACCAGGCTTTCCAGATCGCGGTAGGCCTTCGGCTCGACCGTGGCGTCCAGTTTCACATCGTGGTAAAGCGCCAGACTCAGTCTGTGTGACATGGCTGACGTCCCCGACGAACGAACCACCAAGAGCAAAGGGCACCGGGTCCCGTCCCAGCGCCCTGCGGGGCCAGCCGACTCCACGCCCGCCCCTCCTTGACCGTGACAAGCCCAATCCCCGACGGATCTACGGCCAGGCTCTCCTCTCTACCGCGGCCGCTACCCGAGCGCGCCGTTCACGGCCTCGAGCATCTGGGCGACCTCGAAGGGCTTCTCAAGGATCCGGGTGACCCCCAGTTCGCGGAGGTAGTCCGTGCGCGCATCTGTCAGGTGGGCGCTCAGCACGATGATCGGGACCTCGATCTCGTCCTCCTGCATGATCAGGATGAATTGGTCGCCGGGCGTGGGCATAACCAGGTCCGTGATGACCAGATCGATCTCGTTGAAGTCGACTTCCTCGAGCGCCGGAGCGGCGTCCTCGAAGGCAAGGACCTCGTGTCCCTCGCGTTTCAACAGCCGTTCGATCACATTCCGCACTGTCGCTTCATCATCCATGACCACGATCTTCGCCATTGGCCTCACCTCAACGGGCCCGCTGGGGCCGTTCCCGGGTCTCCTTGTTGCCGGCTGGAACCTGCGATCTCGTAGTATAAGGAAAACTCGAACCGATTCCCACCCTTTTCTTGCCGCACCCGCCTCTTCGTGCGGGGCGTCCCCCACACGCGTCCTTGCACCTCAGCCCAGGGATCGAATCTGCCCCGCCAGGGCCTCGATGAGCGTCTCGAGACAGCCCGGGCCGAGGCTGGCCGTCTCCTCCTGATAGAGTCCCAGCCCGAAACGGGCCTTCGGCAGCATGTAGCCGACCTGGAGATCCCCTGCCAGGGGGGAGAGCAGAATCATGCTGTCGGGGAACCGACGTCGCAGCTCGGCCTGTATTAGGCTGAATGGCTCGCCACCGCTGGTGGCCCACACCGCGTCACCCATGCGGTAGACCGAGAAACGGAGCGGGTAGCTCTCGCCCCCTTCGCCGTGGTCGTCCAGCCGCGCAAGCCACCGCCGGGCCCGCTCGGCGCGAGCACCGCACTCCCGAGCCCGGTCCGCGTCCCCCGACGCGTCCGCGCCACACTCCTTCTCGAGCCACGATTCGAGCTCCGACTCGAGCGAGGTCCGCTCCAGACCCTCCCTGAAGGGCAGATCGACGTGGGAGACGCCTCCGGCGAACCGTGCGGCAGACTCGTTCCGGTCTGGTGCAAGCGGCCGGCGAGACCACGCTCCGAGCGTGGCCCCGGAGACGACGGGGCCCCCGTACACCAGGTCGGTGCAGGGCGGTCCCATGCCCGTCAAGGCCTCGAGCGCGGCGAAGCCGAGCTGTCTCCCGTTCCTGTCCGCGATCTCCACGTCGACCACGAATCCCTCTTGGGGACCCAGATCACCGCAGGCGCCCAGCGCGAAGCTGCACGGCGCGCCGGTGGCCCGCTCGACCTCCTCCCGCATGGCGCCGGCGTAGTCCGGGCTGATCAGCGTGTTCTCCCAC